>DAOUQS010000112.1 GCA_030625465.1 Amylibacter sp.
CCCAGCTGACCAGCTTCAAACACCACAACCTTTAGCCCTGCGCGTGCCAGAACAAGGGCCGCATTTAAACCGCTAAATCCCGCGCCGACTATTGCCGCATCAACCGACGTTGGCGGGGCGATGGGTTCGGATATTTCACGCGGGGCATGTTCCCACCAAAAAGGATAAGTCTTCATCGGGGCATTCCTGATATGGTTTATGCTTAACAATACCATTGGGCAAACGACCCTGAATGACAAGTATTATGATAACAACCGTATCTTTACGCCAGTATCGCTTGCGCTTGCCTTACAAGGTTTTCAAAAACTTCACGGGTGGTGCTTTGACCGACCAGCCCTGCCCCTTGTCCGGCCCATAAAGATACCGCATCGGGACGCCCCGCTTTGGCCGAGGCGGCGCGTAGTGGTCCCGTGACCGCATTCAGCAACGGGAAATCGGGAAAATCAGGAACCCCGTCCATAGCCCGCGAAAAATCGTTAACGATTGTACGCGCCGCACGTCCTGAAAACCCGTGGCAATATTGCGTATCATCGCCCGTGGCCGCAATAAGGCTTTGTTTATGAATGTCACTGACCGCACTTTCAGGTGTCGCCAGAAATGCCGTACCGATTTGCACCCCCGAAGCCCCCAGGGCAAAGGCCGCAGCAATACCGCGCCCGTCCGCAATCCCGCCTGCGGCAATCACCGGACAATCCACCGCATCAACCACGCGGGGTACCAGTGCCATTGTTCCGGTTGCCTCGGCACCGTTTCGCGGCAAAAACCAGCCATTATGGCCGCCCGCTTCATAACCTTGCGCAATGACGGCATCGGTGCCGCGTTCAACCAGCCACTTTGCCTCGGCGCTGGATGTGGCCGAGGATAAAATTATGATGCCTGCATCCTTCAGACGTGTAACCAGCGCACTATCCGGCAGGCCGAAATGGAAACTGACAACTTTCGGGGATGCTTCCAGCACCGCATCACATATTTGTGCATTAAACGGAAAATGGATTTCGGTCATTTCAGGTATAGGGCCTGCATTCAGGGTCTCAAACCACGGCCTTAGGCGGTCAATAGCAGCATCAGCGCGTTTTTTGTCGATTACGGGACTGGCGTGGCAAAAGAAGTTCAAATTCAACGCGCGGTTGGACATCACACGGGTTTTCGCCACCACATCCAACACCCTGTTTGGCGTCAGCATCGCGCAAGCTAATGAACCTAAACCGCCGGCATTACTTGTGACGGCTACCATTTCCGGGGTGCTGGCCCCCGCCATCGGCGCCTGAATGATAGGATGTTCAATATCCAGCAGGTCGCAAAGTCGGGTATCGGGCCAGTGTACCATGGTTAATTATCCTTCAGGGTTTGAACCACCATAAAGCGCATTCGCCCGGTTTTCAAACGCCCCCACGATGCGCTGCATAGCCTCGCCAAAAACCACACCGATGATGGTTTGCAGGATTTTCGATTTAAATTCGAAATCCACGAAAAAATCAACTTCACAACCGCCATTACAATCGGTGAATATCCAGTGGTTGTTCAGATATTTGAATGGCCCGTCCAGATATTCCACATCAATTTTTTGGGTATCAGGCATCAATGTAACGCGCGAGCCAAAGCGTTCACGAAATACTTTGAACGAGATCACCAACTCTGTATCAAGAACCTCGGTATTACCTTGCTGTGTGCGCTTCTTGATGCGTGCGGCAGAACACCACGGCAAGAACTGCGGATACGCCCCGACATCGGCAATCAGATCATACATCTGTTGCGCGGTATAAGGCATTACTCGTTTTTCGGCATGTGTCGGCATGGGCCCTATTTAGGCAAGCTAAACCGAAAGGTCACGTCCTATCTTGCAGCACTACATAACTATCTTGCGGCACTACATAAATTTGATAACATACGCCCACAGGAGATATTTATGAACCAATCTAACTATGTTGTGGACCCGATGATCTCGGCCAAATCAATTGCGGCCCGGGTCGAAAGCCTTGCCCATGAAATCTCGGATCATTTCAAAGATACTGAAAAGTTGATCGTTGTCGGCCTGTTGCGCGGTTCATTCGTGTTTATCGCTGATCTGGTGCGGGAACTGGACTTACCCGTCGAAGTCGATTTTCTGGAAACCTCCAGTTACGGCGACGGTATGGAAAGCACACGAGAAGTACGCATTCTAAAAGATTTACGTGGAAAAATCGAAGGTTGTGATGTTTTGCTGGTCGAGGATATTGTCGACACCGGCCACACATTAAACCACGTGGTCAAATTATTGGAATCACGCAATCCTGCACGGCTAAAGGTTTGTGCTTTGCTGGATAAACCATCCCGGCGCGAAGTGGACATTACCGCCACATGGACAGGTTTTGAAATACCCGATGAATTCGTTGTCGGTTACGGCATTGATTACGCACAACTTAATCGAAATCTGGACCATATCGGTAAAGTCCGGTTTTTAAAATGAACATACGCTGGATGTTGTGGATGTTATGACAAATCCGCGTGTATTAATCGTTGGTGCTGGCCCCACAGGCCTAACCGCTGCCGTTGAACTGGCGCGGCGCGGGATAATGCCGGTTGTGATCGAAAAACGGAAATCCGTATCGCACCTGTCACGCGCAGTTGGAATTCTGCCACGCTCTATGGATATATTGGGCCCTTCGGGTGTGGCCAAAGCCATTCGCGCTGAAGCCATCACATTCCGGCGCGCTATATTCCACACAAACGGTGAGCAATTGGCAAGCCTGCCGCTGAACTCGCATAAAAACCGGAAAAACCGCCTGTTTGGCTTGCCGCAGAACCGGACCGAACTGCATTTGCGCAATGCGTTTATTGCCCTTGGGGGCAAGATCAATTACGGGGCCGAATTACTGTCTTTGTCACAATCAGACGCCGGTATCTCGGTCAGTATTCTGGGCAAAGCCTTTCGGTTTGATACCGTTATCGGGGCTGACGGTACTAATTCCACGGTGCGTGAAACCATGCGCATCCCTTATAACGGGTACGAGCTGGCCGGGCTTTGGTCTATTGCCGATGTTGATGCCGTTGGCTGGAAGGCACCACGCGCCTTTCAAGGCTACATTCTGGATCAGGGCGGCGTTGTGGTTGTGGTTCCATTGACCAAAAACCGCTTCAGGGTGATTGCAAACCGCCCTTATGCGCTTGCCAGCCTGCCGGTTCCAATGAACATCGCCAAACTATACAGGGCTGCAAATTTTACGATTTCCGTACGCCAAGCCGAGACATATCAAATAGGCCATGTCTTTCTGGCAGGCGACGCGGCCCACTGTCACTCACCTGTAGGCGGTCGCGGTATGAACCTTGGAGTTGCCGATGCCGCAGATCTGGCGGAACGTATCGTAAACGGAACCACCGATGGCTACCATGCGGCCCGCCATCCTGTTGGTCGCGCCACGATCAAGCAATCGGAACGCGCACGACGCATCATAACATCCACCCACCCTGCCATTCGGTTTTTTCTGCGCAGCTTTTTGCAACTGGCCCGCCACTCACCACTGTTGCAGCGCCGCTTCTTGAAAAATGCGCTTGATCTATAAGTCTTGACTATTGTCACAAAACCCTATTGAAGCCGCCTTTCGGGACAACGGCACACTGCCGCCCCTTAACGCGCGCCTGTATAATGAAGGCTGCGCCTTTATTTGAAAGAGCGATATGCTGACAGGAACTGTACTTTGGTACGATGCCAAAAAAGGCATCGGATTCATTAAACCCGATGAAGACGAAAATGATGTGTTTATCCACATGAAGGCTTTGAAAGCCTCTGGGATAAAAGATCTGGCAGAAGGTGCGCGTATTTCGTTTGATCTGCAAACCGATACGGAAACCGGCCGCAAAGCAGGCACAAACTTTGAACTGCTCACTGGCGAGGCCCCACGCCCGCGCCCCAAGAAACGCACTGCAAAAGAAAAAGCGGTTGAAGCCAAGATCAAGGAAGAAACCCCTAAAAGCGATGCAGGCGCATTCGGCGCATTGGGACTAGACCCGTTATTAGTGAAATCCTTGTCATTCCTGGGCTATTCCGTTCCTACCCCTATTCAAAAACAGGCCATACCGGCTGTTTTAGAGGGCCGCGACATTGTTGGTCTGGCGCAAACCGGCACCGGTAAAACCGCTGCGTTTTCATTGCCTATATTGCACCGTTTGCTGCGTGACCCGATCGAACGCAAAGGCCGGTCATGCCGGGTTTTGATCCTGACACCGACACGCGAATTGGCGATACAAATCCATACAAACCTGCGCGATATGGGTAAAAAGCTACCGCTTGATTTCGCCGTTGCCATTGGTGGCGCCCCTATTCGCAAACAAATGCAGGCACTGTCACGCGGCGTCGATATTCTTGTGGACACGCCTGGACGCCTAGAAGATCTGGGAGATCAACGCGCCTTGCGCCTTGATCAAACCAATTACATTGTGCTGGATGAAGCCGACCAGATGATGGACATCGGATTTATGCCCGCAATCAAACGGATTTTGCCGAAACTGGCGAATGAGCGTCAAACCTTGCTGTTTTCCGCCACCATGCCGAAACTGATCCGCGAACTGGCCGACAATCACCTGAAAAATCCGGTGAATGTGGCGGTTGCCCCTGAAAATACCACCGCAGAAAAAGTAACGCAAAAGCTGATGCATCTGGTCAAGATGAACAAAGGTCTGGCACTGGAACGCATCGTTAAACAAAACCTTGGCAAACGTGTTCTGGTTTTTTCCCGTACCAAACACGGCGCGGACAAGCTGGTTAAGTGGCTGGGAACGCAAGATATTAAGGCAGACGCCATTCACGGTAATAAATCCCAAGGGCAGCGCCAGCGCGCCTTGGAGGATTTCCGTAAAAACAAAACTGCGGTTCTGATCGCCACTGACATTGCCGCGCGCGGCATTGATATTCCCGGCATCGAGATCGTGATCAACTACGACCTGCCCAATGTACCAGAATCATACGTTCACCGCATTGGCCGTACTGCACGCGCAGGCGCATCGGGTCACGCAATATCGTTTTGCGCCCCTGACGAGCAAAAACAACTGCGTGACATTGAAAAGCTGATCAAAAAACCGATCCCGCTGGCCCACCTTGAAGGCCTGACCGAGACGGTTATCCCGATGGCAGAAAAACCAGAGGGCCGCAAAGGCCGCGCACGGCCAAATCCAAACAGGAAATTTGGCGGCGGCGGCAAAGGCAAACCTAAAGGGCGTAGACCTAAACGCTAAAGCCTTTCCAAATATCTTAAATACCCCCGCGCAAAGCGTATAAAGCCTAATGGTTTAACGCTTTGTCGCGGGCGGCACGCAGACGCGCGAAATCATCACCCGCATGGTAGCTGGAACGTGTCAGCGGGGTCGCAGACACCATCAAAAAACCCTTGCCATAAGCGGCTTTTTCATAGGCTTTAAACTCTTCAGGGGTCACAAACCGATCCAGAACATGGTGTTTCGGGGTCGGTTGCAGGTATTGCCCGATGGTCAGGAAATCCAGATCAGCGGCACGCATATCATCCATCACCTGCATCACCGATTGGCGATCTTCACCCAAACCCACCATGATGCCGGATTTGGTGAACATTGACGGATCAAGTTCTTTAACACGTTGCAACAGGCGCAAGGAATGGAAATACCGCGCGCCGGGGCGCACCTCGGGGTATAGGCCCGGCACAGTTTCAAGGTTGTGGTTGAACACATCGGGGCGCGCGTCGACCACCACTTGCAAAACACTGTCATCACAGCGGATAAAATCGGGTGTCAGCACCTCGATTGTTGTCTCTGGCGATTGCTTGCGAATGGCGCGAATAGTCTGGGCAAAATGTTCGGCCCCGCCATCCTTGATGTCGTCGCGATCAACAGAGGTGACAACCACATGTTTCAGTCCCAGTTTTTTAACGGCAGCCGCCACGCGGCCTGGTTCAAACGCATCCAGATCCTCGGGTGGTTTGCCGGTTGCGATATTGCAAAAGGTGCAGGCCCGCGTACAAACCTCGCCCATAATCATCATCGTGGCATGACCCTGGTTCCAGCATTCCCCCACATTCGGGCAGCCTGCCTGTTCACAAACCGTTACCAGACTATTGTCGCGCATAATATTACGTGTCTTGGAATAACCTTTACCAACGGGGGCTTTCACCCTGATCCATTTTGGTTTTTTCGGTTGTGCATTGTCAGGCTTGTTGGCCTTTTCCGGATGACGTTCGGAAGGTATGGTAAGATCGCGCATAGTGGAACCTTTGTTGCTTAGCCCGTAATATATCGCACATGGGATAATGTCCCGTGTTAATTGTGAAATATTGCCGCAATATGGATGATAAATCGCAGACAGTTCTTGCCCTGTGACATTAAATGCATAGATACATAACTAACAGGTCCATAGCGACCCCAACCTGAATTAAGGACATAAAAATGAAAACCGGCGTTACCCTACCAGATGTAATTTTCCACACACGCGTGCGCGACGAAGCCATTGGTGGCGACAATCCGTTTCGCTGGGAAGACAAAACAACAGCAGACTATTTTGCCAATAAGCGCGTGGTTTTGTTTTCATTGCCCGGTGCCTTCACCCCGACATGTTCAACTTACCAATTGCCGGGCTTCGAAAATAATTTTGAAGCGTTCAAGGCCAAAGGCATTGATGCGATCTATTGCATGTCGGTAAACGACAGCTACGTTATGAACAAATGGGCCCAATCCCAGAACCTGGAAAATGTAAGCGTTATTCC
>DAOUQS010000106.1 GCA_030625465.1 Amylibacter sp.
ATGTGATCACACCTCTCGTTTTAACGGTCGTGACATCAACTGTTTCAGCGCGGCTTCAACCGATAACTGTTTTTGTAATACGGCTGACACAGCGGCGCAAATCGGCATTTCAACTTTATATTGATCCGCCAACGCCCCAACCGCCAATGCGGTTGCAATACCTTCCACGGTTTTGGTTTGGGCGAAATCGGCACTGATGCCTACCTGATGGCCAAAGGCGAAATTGCGCGATTGCAGCGAGGTGCAGCTTAGCACCAGATCGCCGAAGCATGACAGGCCTAACAAGGTTTCAGGCTTGGCGCCCATTTTGGCCGCCAGGCTTTTCAGTTCGGCAAAGCCGCGCGTCAGAAGTGCCGCTTGCGCGCTTTCACCCAGTCCCGCACCGCGCACAATCCCGCAGGCGATGGCGTAGACGTTTTTCAACGCACCGCCCAATTGCACGCCTTTCACGTCATCGCTTAGATACATCCGCAGGGTTGTTGTTGACAGCATCACCTGTAAATCCTGCCCCGATGACGGGTCGGCAACAGCAAGCGTCAAGGCGGTTGGTTTACCGGATGCAATTTCTGCGGCGAACCCTGGGCCCGAAATAACGCCTCCGGTATGGTACGGCTGTTCGTCATGCAAAATATCGGTTTGGCTGCGCGCCGTGCCTAACTCGATACCTTTTGCGCACATCAGGATCGGGCAGGTAATGTCGGCAAAGCCGCTGGATTTCAAAACCATCCGTGTAACCTGTGCGGGGACGACCATCAGCACCGCATCCGATCCGCCAAGGTCAGATAAATTGGCGGTTGTTTGTAGCGTGTCGGGTAAGGTTATGCCGGGCAGGTAAGGTGTTTGGCGGGTGCTTCGGATCTGTGCCATCGCAGCACAATCGCGGCCCCAAAGCGTTACGTTATGCCCACCACTTGCCAGCACGCTTGCCAAAGCAGTACCAAAGGCGCCGGCGCCGATCACCCCTATATTGCTCATGCTTTTGCCCCTTTTTTACCCGATCCCAACATTGGTTTTGCTGTTTGATCCAAGGGCCAGCGCGGGCGGGCGGCCATTGCCATGGTGCTGAAATCCCCTGCGCGGTATCTCTCGACCCCGACCCATGCGATCATTGCCGCGTTATCGGTGCAATATTTCAAGGGTGGCGCCAGAAATTCAAAGCCCTGCTTTTCGCAAAGCTCTTGCAAGCCTGCGCGTATTTCGGCATTTGCCGCCACCCCGCCTGCCACCGCAAGAACAGGGGTTTGCGCATCAGTCGCATCGATAAACGCCAAACAGGCGCGGCGGGTTTTTTCGGTTAGGGTATCGGCCACAGCGGCCTGAAATCCCGCACAAAGGTCAGCGCGGTCTTGCACTGTCAGCCCGCCTTTTTCGGCGACAAGTAAATCGCGTGCGCGGCGCAAGGCGGTTTTTAAACCGGAAAAAGACATGTCACACCCGGCACGATCCAGCATAGGCCGCGGCAACTTGAACCGTTTCGCATCACCTGCAATCGCTTGTTGTTCGACCAAAGGCCCACCGGGATTACCAAGCCCCAACAGCTTTGCGGTTTTGTCAAACGCTTCTCCCGGCGCATCATCAATGGTGCCGCCAAGGCGGGTAAAGCGGTCTGCCGCATGTACAATCAAAAACTGGCAATGCCCGCCGCTGACCAAAAGCATCAGGTAGGGAAATGCGATATCATCGGTCATGCACGGCGTCAGGGCATGACCCGCCAGATGGTTAACACTGATTAACGGCTTGCCCGCACCCGCCGCCAAACCCTTGGCGCACATCACGCCACTTAACACACCACCGATCAGACCGGGGCCGGATGTGACCGCAATCGCATCTATTTCCGGTAGGTCAAGACCGGCATCCGCAAGGGCGGCCTCAACACAAATATCCAACCGCTCTGCATGTGCGCGCGCCGCAATTTCGGGGACGACACCGCCAAAATCCGCGTGCAATGCATTTTGATCGAACACAACCGTCGACAAAACCTGTGCAGGTTTTCCCGTAGCATGTCGCACGACAGCCGCCGCAGTATCATCACAACTGCTTTCCAGACCAAGAATTGTTACAGTATCGGACATTGCCAAGGATTGCCTTACGTGTTCATTTAACAGCCGAGTTATCATCTGACCCCAAGGCAAGCAATGGCAGCTGTTTCATGAATACGACAAACAAAACTTTACTGATGATCCGCGCCGCGACCCAATCCTCTGATTTCGTAGCGGAACTAAAGGTGGCAAACCCTGTAGTCTATGCACCTATGGTTAATATTGAGCCGTTAAATGTGGATCAGGTGCTGCCAAATGTTGATCCGGTTATTTTCACATCATCAAATGCGGTGCGGCTTTATGCCGACAAAACGCAAAACCGCACCATAGATACACTATGCGTAGGCACCGTCACCGCGCGCACGGCAACGCGGTTTGGCTTTAGGGTTTTGCAAAGTTTTGAACATGCACAAGGGCTGGTTGAACATTTTCGCCGCAGCACAAAACCCAAAAAACCCATGCTTTATCCAAGGGCCGAAACCGTAAGTTTGGACATCGCGCATAAGCTGGGCGAAATCGGTTATCACATATCCGATCCGGTTTTGTATCGGCAAAGCTTTCAGCCCCTATCGAAAGAAGGTCGGGAGAAAATCGAATCATCCCCCGTGCTTGTCCCGATATTTTCACGCGAAATTGCCAAACGCTTTCGTGAAAGCCTGATTTCCATAAATCCCTGCGACTTGACTTTGGTTTGCATAAGCACGCCCGTTGCCGCGATTTTCACTGATTCAAGCGGATTTAGCGTTGAAATCGCGCAAAAACCGACGCGGGCCGCATTGATTGAAAAAATAAAAGCCTGCCTTTCTGCCTAGAAAGTAGGAACAAAGGCTTTAAGCCTTGGCAGCGGCACTCTATATTCAGGTTATTAGATAAAAGGTATCTCCAGTGGCAAAAAAAGACACCAAAAAAGCAAAAGCTGAACCGGTCGAAAAGAACCAAGAGGTTCCGGACGTGGTGGAAATCGACGATGCATTAGACGACGATGCATTAGACGAAGATATTCCTGAAGAGGTGTATGAGGAAGACCATGACGACACGCATGATGAGGAGCATGAAAACCTTCATGAACACGGCTCGTTATCATCAAGCATTCTGCGCGTTCTGGCAATTTTGCTGATAGGGGCGGCGGCGGCACTTTGGGCCGGGCCAAAATTGGCGCCGATATTGCCGGCAGGTTTGAAACCTGTTGCCGATTTTCTGTCACCGCAGACGGATATTACAGAACAGGTCACAGCACTTAAGGCGGATTTTTCCAAACGTCTGGCCGCAATTGAAGCGGCAAACAACGCGTTGGACATAACAGCGGATATAGCGCCCGAACTTGCGCGACTTGCCGCAAAGGATGCGGAAATTGACGCGGCTTTAGCGACACTTGCAAAAGCCACAAACGCGCTGGACGTGGCCATTGCAACATTGCAATCCGAGGTTACCGAAGTGACAGCGCTGCAAGCGATGTCGGCACAAGGCGGCCAAGCCTCGGATCAGGCGATACAACAGTTTGAAGGCAAACTAGCAGCCATTTCCGCCGCACAACTGAAGCTGAACAAAAGCCAGTTGGTCGCCGTGGAAGCGCAGCAAAACGCAGAAGATAAATTGCGTTTGGCGGATGCAACAAACGCTGTATCAGGCATTGCAAATGCGTTGAAAGCTGGCCTGCCGTTTCAAAATGAACTGGGGCAATTATCCGGAACCACAGGGATAGAGATCCCGTCGGAGCTGGCAGATATCGCCAAAACGGGCGCGCCGTCCTTAACCGATCTGAAAAAACAACTGCCTGAACTTTCACGTATCGTTTTGCGTGAAAATGCGGCTGCAAACACAGAAAACGATATCGCTGGAAAGTTCGCAGCATTTCTGAAATCGCAAGTGGGCACGCGTTCACTAGAGCCGCAACAAGGCAATGATATGGATGCGGTTTTGTCCCGCATGGAAGCGTCACTTGACGCAGATGATCTGGAAAATACGCTGGCCGAAACCAGCAATCTTAATGATGCAGCACAACAAACGATGACCGATTGGATTGCAGATCTTGCCCAATTGAATAGCGCACAAAAATCGCTGCATGCCGTGCAACAACAACTGTCCGCAGCGCAAAGGTAGGTAAATTATGATCGGGTCATTACTACGCATTGTATTGTTTATTTGCGCGATCGCGCTGATCACATTCGGCATTGCCTTTGTCATCGAAACAGGCGGCGAAGTCCGCGTGTCCGTGGCCGCAATGGAATACAGTTTCAGCCCATTGGTTGCGGTTATCCTTGTGGTACTGCTACTGGCCGCGGTCTGGCTGGCAATCGTTGCATTGGGCTTGATGTCTGCGGTATTTCACTTCTTTAACGGTGATGAGACCGCGATTACGCGCTATTTTAACCGCAACCGCGAAAAACGCGGCTTTGATGCATTGGCCGACGGCATGGTCGCGCTGGCTGCCGGTGAAGGCAAAACCGCGCTTTCACAGGTATCAAAAGCCGAAAAGATGCTGAACCGGCCCGAGTTGACAAATCTGGTAAACGCCCAAGCCGCCGAGATGACAGGCGACACCAAAAAAGCGTTGAAATACTATAAACGTCTGTTGGAAAATGACCGCACCCGGTTTGTCGGTGTGCGCGGCTTGATGAAGCAAAAACTGGCAGAGGGCGATACCGACACGGCCATGAAGCTAGCGCAAAAAGCCTTTGCTTTGCACCCGGCGCACGAAGACACGCAAAACCTGCTGTTCGAGATGCAGTCGGATGCAAGCGACTGGTTAGGCGCGCGTGAAACCCTTGTGACCAAGGTGCGCAAAGGTTCCCTGCCAAAGGATGTCGGGCGACGCCGAGAAGCGGTTCTGGCATTGGCGGATGCAAAATGCAAACTGGATGCAGGCGACGTGGAGGCGGGCAAAGCCGCCGCACTTAATGCCAACAAGCTTGCGCCGACACTTGTTCCCGCCGCGGTTCTGGCCGCAGAAATGCAAACCTTGTCCGGTAATAAATCAAGTGCGACAAAAATTCTTAAAAAGGCATGGGGCGGTAACCCGCATCCTGAACTGGCCGCGGCTTTTGCCGAAATCCAAGCGGATGAAACCTCTGCACAACGTTTGAAACGCTTCAATGCGCTGACAAAGCTGAACCCGAATGACGCAGAAACGCGGCTGTTAAAAGCCGAGCTGGCACTGGCCGATGAAGATTTCCCTGCGGCACGTCGTGCATTGGGCGATTTGGACGAAACGGCACCAACAACGCGTTCCCTGTCGATTATGGCAGCGATCCATCGTGGTGAAGGTGCCGGTGATGAAGTGGTGCGCGGCTGGTTGAACAAGGCCCTGACCGCATCGCGTGGACCGCAATGGATTTGCAATTCTTGCAACAAAATCCACGATGCGTGGGGGCCGAAATGTGATAATTGCAAAGCCTTCGACAGCATGGATTGGAAATCCCCGCCTGCCAGTGACGACGTCACGCAAACCACACGGGTATTGCCGTTTGTCGACAGTGTTCTGACCGTATCAGAAACCTAGGCGTTAACCTCGCGCCATTTCTGCAATATCAGCTTTGCCGTCATTAAATCCAGATGCGCCCCGCCGCCATTTTTAAACAGGGTAATTTCCGTGTCATTTTCCTTGCAGAATAAACCGGATGCAATGTCGTAATAATCGGCAATAATATCACTTTTTGAAATAGCGCCGCTGGCAATCGGCAGCTTCAGTTCGCCAATATGGTCGATGGTGGTTTCACGGCTATCCACAAAAATCCGCGCCTTTTGCAACGCTGTATCATCTGCCTCGCGCATATCGGGGCGATAGGCGCCGATCAGGTTCAAGTGTTGACCGTCACGAAGCCATTCGCCTTTGATCACGGGTTGCGACGACATCGTGGCGCAGTTGATTATATCGGCATGTTGTACTGCATCCGCCAGATTTGTTACCTGCGATATGTCAAAATTGCCGGACAATTCTGCCACCATTTTTTGTGCATTTTCAGGACTGCGGTTCCAGACCATGAAACGCGCGCCCGCAAAAGCCGAGGCATAGGCCGATACCATATTGCGCGAAACCGTTCCGGCACCGACGATCAGAATGTCCTTGCTGTCGGGCCGCGCCAGCAGTTTTGCGCCCAGCAAACTGTCCCCGGCAGTTTTCCACTTTGTCACCAGATGAAAATCAACCAGCGCTTCCAGCTGCCCGGTATCATCATCAAACAGCATCACCCCGCCGTTAACCATCGGAATGTCTTTAGCGGTGTTTTCAGGCACAATCGTGGCACTTTTCACCAGCGCACCCAAACCGTCAATCCATGCGGAACGCGACAACAACGTATCATCACCACGATAAACCAGCCCGTCCGAGATACTGGCTTTCGGCAGGCGGTGCCCTGCCAGCAGCGCATCCGAAATATCACCCCATTTCAGGATGCTATCCATCGCGTCAAAATCGATATAGGGTACAGTCATCTATTCATTCCGATCTCATTGCGTTCCAGTAAGCCGTGGCCGATCAGGCAATTAATCCAATTCTCTGGCCCTTCAAACAGGTGTGTATGCCAGCCCAGATCATGGGCCGCGTCAATGTTTTCCTGACGATCATCTGTAAATAACAGGGCTTCGGGATCATACCCGCAGGCGTCTTCCAGCATCTGGTAGATGTCTTTCGCAGGCTTGATGACCCCCATATGGCCCGAGATATAACGCTGATCAAACAAGCCCAGATCCGGATACTCGGTTTCGGCGTATGCAAAACTGTTTATGCCGAAATTGGACAATGCAAAGACAGGAACCTCTTTCACTTGCAAGGCCCGCAAGCTGGCCCACGACAGATCAATCGCAGGCGCTGCAATTTCAATCCACCGATCATGCCACATGCGGATTTCTGTGCTAAATTCTGGGTATTTTTCCGCCCATGCATAAATCGTTTCCTGAAACGGGCCGCCACCGTCCACCACATCATTCATGCCGTGCAGATCAAC
>DAOUQS010000164.1 GCA_030625465.1 Amylibacter sp.
GACAGCAAGCTTGCTAGACGTGAACAAACAGCTTTGGGCGATCGAGGATGATATCCGTGAATGCGAACGCAAAGGTGATTTCGGTGAGGCATTCATACGCCTTGCCCGCGCGATTTATGTCACCAACGACCAACGTGCCGACCTGAAAAAGCAGATCAATCTGGCGACGGGATCAAAACTGGTCGAGGAAAAATCCTACGCAGAATATTAGGGCCCAAGCCAGCCCCTTCATCTAAATTGCTTTTTCACTTTAGATGAAGGTCAATAAAGTCTCACCTTCCCTTGCGGCAGCATATCATAAGATAAATCTTTGCACCAATTTTGCTTGATGCTCTATAATTTTTCCCAATTCAACACCTGTCAAATGCCCGTCACGCACAACCGCACGCCCCTCGACATAAAGATCGCGCACTTGGTGCGGGCCGGTTAAAACCAGTGCCGCCACGGGGTCCCATGATCCTGCCGTGGCAATGCCGCTGGTCGTGTCCCAAATCGCGAAATCGGCGCGTTTTCCGACCTCTAGCGCGCCGCAATCATGGCGTCCCAGCACCTGCGCCCCGCCCAAGGTGGCAATCTCCAGCACTTCGCGCGCGGACATTGCATCGGCCCCGTTTTGCACCCTTTGCAAAAGTAGCATCTGGCGCGCTTCATCCAGCAAATGCCCCGCATCATTCGAGGCAGAGCCGTCCACGCCAAGGGCCACTTTTACCCCCGCATCACGCATGGCACGCACAGGTGCTATCCCCGACCCAAGGCGGCAGTTTGAACAAGGGCAATGTGCGACACCGGTACCTGATCGTGCAAATAAATCAATTTCCAGACTGTCCAGCTTTACGCAATGGGCATGCCAGACATCATCGCCCGTCCACCCCAGATCTTCGGCATATTGCCCGGGGCGACAGCCGAATTTTTCCAGTGAATACGCGATATCCTCATTATTTTCCGCCAAATGCGTGTGCAACATCACCCCCTTGTCACGGGCAAGGATGGCACTGTCGCGCATCAGTTCACGGCTGACCGAAAATGGCGAACACGGCGCAATCCCGACGCGGACCATCGCACCGTCAGACGCATCGTGATGCGCGTCGATCACACGGATACAATCGTCCAGAATATCGGCCTCTTTTTCGCACATTGCATCAGGTGGAAGGCCGCCGTCACTTTCACCAATACTCATGGAGCCGCGTGTGGGGTGAAACCGGATGCCGATCGTTTTCGCCGCGTCAATGGTATCTTCCAGCCGCACGCCCTTGGGGAAGTGGTACAGGTGATCCGACGACATCGTACAGCCCGACAAAGCCAGCTCAGCCAAGCCCACTTGCGCAGAGACAAACATCTCCTCGGGGCCAAACCGTTGCCAGATCGGGTACAAAGATTGCAGCCAGCCAAACAGCAACGCATCCTGCCCACCCGGCACCGCGCGGGTCAGGGTCTGCGACAGATGGTGATGTGTATTCACCAGACCGGGGGTCACGACACAGCCTTGCGCATTGATCTGTTCATCCCCGGACAAATCATGCCCGACCGCATCAATCACGCCACCAACAACACGAATATCCGCGCCTTTCAATTCAGCGCGCGCAGCATTCATTGTAACCACAACATCGGCATTTTTTATCACAAGTGACTTGTTCATTTTTCAATTCCGCAACTAATCCGGCACATTACTATCAAAACATCCCATAGCACGCCATATCGGTTATTTTTGAAAGACTTGCCGGATTTTAGCATAAGCAAATAATTATGCTTGATTTTTCATAATAAAAAGGTTGAAATCAGTCGCTTAGGAGCATTCACCAATGAAACATCTTTCGCGCGACAGTTTTTTAGCCACATTCGGTGGTGTTTACGAGCATTCCGCCTGGATTGCAGAAATGATTTTTGACAAGAAAGCCCATCTGAAAATTGAAAAGCCGTCCGATCTGGCCGGCCCGATGGCCAAGATTGTTGAAACCGCACCGCAAGAACTGCAAATGGCCCTGTTGCGCGCCTACCCTGATCTGGCGGGAAAGCTGGGGAATGACAGCGCTGAAGCGCAGGAAAACTTCAAAGACCTGAATGTCCGGTACCGTGAAAAGTTCGGATTTCCGTTTATACTGGCGATACGCGACCGCAATCGCGCAGAGATACTGGGGAACCTTCGAAAACGGTTTGCCAATGATGTCGGCAGCGAATTTCGCGAGGCATTGAACCAAGTCCAGCAGATCGCAAATCTGCGATTACAGGATCTGGATATCCAATAGCCTATCGCATTTTCGATGTTGAATAAATTTCATTCGATGCAACACGTTTGGCGCGCCCTGCCTTGATCAAGGTGCGCGGCACGGTGTCTGACCAAACCAAGGCCATTTGTGCATCACCCCTTGGCGTAATATCTGCATCAAGAACAACCGGATAGATCGTTATGTTGTGCATGGCGTCAACACCGCGTCCAAGCGTTTTTCCGCGTTCCAGAACAACTGTTTGCTGGTATTTCACGCCTGCCTGAACCGGCCTGATCACCACAGCGGTAGAATTGGCGTTCGGATTGTCACGCAATGCATCCCGGTTCTTTTGGCGGGCCGAAGGCGTGTAACCACGCACGGTCGCGGTCTTGACCGGTGCCTTGGCGGAAGCGCTAGCAACCTCTTTATTTTCTACCTTCTTTTCTGCCGTCTTAGCGGGCTTGACCAGCCGGGTCGCTGGCTCGCCGCTAATGGCCGCCAACTGGGCCGGATTTAAGGATGGCTTGTTGTTCCGGCTGCAAAACACCTGTCGCTGCCGGTTGACACGCGGCACCCAGGTGATGCGATTGCCATAGCCCGCACGGATGTACACACACCCTTTCGAGTCGACATATTGCTTGCCGGTAAAGCTGGTCGGAGGCCGCTCGGCGGGTCCAGTATCAGTTTTCAAAGTTTTTGCGCTTGCTGCACCGCCTAGGGTCATAATCCCTATGGCAAGTATCAGTATTTTGTTTTTCATGATCTCGCACCCCCAAGATATGGGTAAAATGGCAAGTTTTATGCGATTAGTAAAGATTTTTTTCAAATATGGGGGGCCACAGGCATAATCGTCCTGTTTTCGGGGTTTATTAAGCTGATAAAGTTACAAAAAGCACTGCATATATCACTGATCTTTAGATTAGATATGACTACTAATCTTTTGATTTTTTACGATAAATTGTGCTTGGTGCAACACCAAGTATTTCTGCAGCTCTGGGGATAGATCCGCCTTGGGACTGTATTGTTGCCTCGATAAAGTTTCTTTCGACCTCTTCCAGCTTCAATCCGACAAGCTGGTGGATTGCACTGTTACTGCGTTCGCTTGAAAACCTATTTTCAGGAAGCCCGGTTTTGCCATTATTCAAACCCGCCCCCGTCGTGGCAAATCCTATTGGCAACATAGCCATCTTGACAAAAGTCTCATCATGGCTGGCGACAACATTATGCAGCATATTTCCAATCTGGTTCATATTTCCGGGCCAATCATGCGACTTGAACAACATCGCCACGTCATCGCTAAGACCTGTAAAAGACTTTTTTTCCAGCTTTGAAAACCGTGCCAACATTATCTCGGCAATACGTATAATATCGTCACCGATTTCGCGTATCGGGGGCACATCGACAGTAAGGACATGCAGCTGGTAAAATAAATCCTCGTTGATTTTACGGGTTTCCAACAACACATACGGATCAACAGAGGTCGCGCAGATTATGTGGGGAAATTTCTTGCTATCATCATTCCGGTCATGATCGCTAAGGCTGTTTTTGCGCAATAACGCTGATAATTTTGACTGCACAAAAAGATCAATATCCGATATTTCGGGGATGTATAAAGTTCCATTATAGGCTTTTTGCAAGGCCGCCTGATTATCGGGGCCATCAAGCGCACCGAACAAAGCTTTATCCTGCTCAACCGCAGACTGGCTGACACCACTGAAAGTAATAAACGGGTTTGATCCAAGCCCTGAATGGTCATGTATTGCATTGGCGCAGGTTTCTTTACTGGTCCCGCACTCCCCTATCAGAACGACCGGTGCGGCAGAGGGTGCGACCCGCATAATCTTGCGGTACATTTCTTGCATAACCGGCCCCTGCCCGGTGAAGCCGTAAAATTTGCCTGTCTCAAAGTTGACATCCGCAAGGTTTTCAAAACTTGCCAATGCGGTTGATACTGTTGCCAATAGTCGCTCATCCGAGAACGGCTTCAACAGAAAATCAAACGCCCCTGCCCGCATCGCTTCAACCGCACGGTTCACTGATCCGTTCGAGGTTATGACGATAATCTTGGCTTGTGGATTGCAGCGGATTAACGACCGGATAACCTCGATCCCTTCCATATCGGGTAAAAACAGATCCATAATCACAACATGACTGTTGTTCTTCTGAAACCGGTCCAGACCTTCGGCACCGGTTGCCGCGACATCCACCGTATAGCCTGCCTTGGTCAGGTTGGCGCTGTAAATCATCTGCAACGTGGCGGTGTCTTCAATCAGCAAAATCTTTTGCTTCATAGCGTCTGCCCACGGCTGATTTTATCGGATTTCAGGAATTCCAGCCACTGGTCCAACTGCGCAATAATCACTTTAACATCATCAAACGGAAATGTATTTTCTTCTACCTGCTTGTAATCATATATATTTTTAGCAAGGCCGTGTAACTCTTCCACACCTACAACACCCGCCAACGAGATCAGAACCTGGCTGGGTTCATTCAGCAAATCCGGCGCTTTGGCAGACAAAGCCGCCTGCAAGCCACGCCGCGCATTTTTGACATCAATCATCAGCTTATCAATCAAAATCAAAGATTGAGTCGGGCCAAGGCTTTCAAGTAATGCCAAATACATTTCGTTTTGATAATTATCCACCAAATTGCCATAACCTATATTGCTTTGGCGGCAAATA
>DAOUQS010000346.1 GCA_030625465.1 Amylibacter sp.
GTAACCGGCTTTGCCCATGAAGATGAGGTGTTGGATTGGTGGCTGAAACTGGTCGAGGGCATAGGGTCTGGAAACGAGTTGTTTTCCCGTGGTCTGGAACAAAAATTCGAACAGGACAAACACGCTGAACTGGCGCGCAAACTTATTGAATTGCGCCCGGTAATTGCTGAAAAAATAAGCGCGGCCGGATTGGACGAGGCTTATATCCGATTCGAACCCGATGCCTACATTTCGGAACTTCCACTGGCAGGTAACCTTTTATATGCCACGCCGCGCCAGAATATTACCCAGGAAGTATTGGCCGCTCATGCGGATTTTATCAAGCTTTTACGCGACCTGGGGTTGGAAAAGGAAATTCTTAAGCTTTCGGTAGGGGTGGTCGAAATGTTTCGCCAAACCTTTGGGCCGGATGGCATCGATCATCCGCTTTTCCGCAAGCTGGGATTTGATCCGGATATATATGAAGCACTGGTTGAACTGGCGCATAAATATCGCACGGCGCAGAATTTGCACGAAGATGATCTCGCCTTGCTTCTGACGGTACCTTTCAAAATAACAGCCGCACAGATAGGCCCGGCTTTTTCGGATGAAATGAAAGCGCATATATTAGAGTTGCGCCATGAACATGCTGATATGCTGAAAGATAGCCTAAGTGATTTATTCGCGACTATTGATCCTGAAAAACATGCTTCGGGTTTGACGGTGATGGAAAATGCTCTGTTCGGCAAAGTGTGCAGCACATCGGGCGCAAAGGTGAATTTGCTGCGCGAGGTTGTTGGCCGCGTGCTGGTTGAAGCGGGCCTTAAAAGCCAGGTTGCCGGATTGATTTATGATGTACCCACAGGGTTGGGCGGAACCAATCTGCCGTCCTTGTTTGCTGAACGTCTGGCTTTTATCCGCGCGTCAATAAAGCGTCCAGATGTTTTGATCCTTGACCATGCACTGGCAAGCTATGGCACAAACGTCCGTACGACAGCCGCGAAAAGACTGCGTGAACTGATGCCCGGTGCAATACTGATTTTCCTTGAAGACAAGTTCGAGCATCCCGAAAATTTCGATGTTTATGTCGAATTAAAGAATGGCCGGATCAAGGACAGCGAAACAGATGGGGTTCAGCTTGACGATAGCATTGCAAGTGCCGATCTGACCCAAAAATTGCGGGCACTGGCGACAACGGATCTGTTTTCGGGAATGGACCGCAAACAATTACGCCTGTTGGCGTTCAGCGCGCGCTGGGTCACGTTTCGCGCCGGTGACTATGTTTTCAGGCGTGGTGATGATGCGGCTGATGGTGCCTATCTGGTTTTAAGTGGCGAGGCGGGATTGTATTTCCCTAACGAAGGCGAAAAGAACCATCTGGTCTCGACCGTAGTGCCGGGCCGTCTGGTGGGTGATCTGGCGCTGATCGAAAATGAACCGCGGCGGTTGGATATGCTTGTGCATAAAGACATCAAAGCCCTGCGTATAGGGCGCGAAGGGTTTCTGTCTGTGGTTGAAAGCGATGCTGCGACGGCCTTCAAGCTGCTACAGATTGTTGCCGGGCATCTTATTGAAGCGGCAGAGGATCGGTACCAGCCCGACAAGGACGAATAAGTTGTAATTTTGATCCAGGTCAAGGATTACCGTGCCGGGGGGCGTATAGTGACATAAAGTCAATATAACAGGAGACTGCCATGTCACACACACCCCATGAACTTGCCGAAGAATTCCCGGATCACACTGATGCAATCCATAAACTGAAAACCGAAAACGCCCACTTTGCCCGTCTTTTTGGCGAATATCACGAAGTGAACGGTGCGATCCACCGCTCGGAAACCAATGTCGAACCAACCGACGATCTGAATGAGCAGGCAATGCGCAAGCAGCGTATGGTTCTGAAAGATGAACTTTGGGGCATGTTGCAGGCTGGGTAAGCCGTTATTGATATTGCTGTGATGTCGTGATCTATACTGCGCGGGTGACCGAATTAGGTGCATAGAACCCGAACC
>DAOUQS010000130.1 GCA_030625465.1 Amylibacter sp.
CCCGCCTAATAATCCAAGTAAGCGTTTTTTCATCGGTACATCCTTTATGGGTATCCACCACGGTGATGGGTATAACCGGATTATGCCGCAACGCGCAGTTTGCATCAGTGATAATGTCACCAAATATCAAAGTTTTTAAACGGTCTGGGTGGATGTTAAATGTGACCTTGTCACAGACAACCGCCGCATTAGTTTGTTATAATGACACTAAGCAACGCAAATAGGAGACAAAAATGCTGACCATTACAAATCCCGGCCTGTCTGGCTGGCGCAATATTCTGAAAATAATCACGCCTGTGGTGATGCTGTCTTTCGCCCTGCCCGTGGCCGCCGCCGAAATTGTGACGGATGTGGATACGGCCAAAGTCAGTAAATCACGCGCCACACCGCTGGGGCTTTACCTGTCACCGACCGCGGCACATCAGGCACTGACCGACAATCCCGATATTTTGCTGGTGGATGTACGCGGCCCGATCGAGATCGGCTTTATCGGTCATCCCCAAGGCATGGATCAAAATATCCCGATTGCTCTGACAACCTATGATCTGGACTCGAAAAAGGGCGCCTATAAAATGATCGCCAATCCAAATTTTGTCGTTGAAATTGATGCATTGTTAAAACGCGAGGGCCTGACAAAGTCTGACCCGGTTTTCGTCACCTGCCGTTCAGGTGGCCGCTCGGGCGCGGCTGCACGCCAGCTGATTGCGGCAGGCTATTCCAATGTCTGGAACCTTGTAGAGGGTTTTGAGGGCAGTACCAACGCAGACGGTGTGCGGGCCAAAAACGGCTGGCGCAATGCGGGCATGCCTTGGGAATACAAGCTGACCGCGAAAACCGCCTGGATGCCGCTGGGCAGGTAAGCATTGATGAAGTATCAGTTGGGCGGTGTGGTAATAGAGGCTACCCGCCCAAGCCGTGCTTGTTCAGCAGCCTATACAAAGTCGCGCGGCTGACGCCCAGATCTTTGGCCGCCGCAGACATATTACCTTTGGTGCGCGCAATGGCTTTACGCACTTCCCCCCGTTCAGCAGCCAGCAAACGGGGTTCATCATGCGGGGTTACCAGCAGGTCACTGCGCGGGATCGGCGTGGCAAAGGTCTCATCTTGTAAAGACAGCATGCGCCGCGCCGCGCGGTTGGCGCCGATCACCAGATCATCACGATCAGAGGCCAGCAACGGCGTGCCGTTAGGGCTATAGCCATCAGCCACAACGATTTGCGCCCCTGTGAAAGACGCGCGAAAAAACTCGGCCTCGATACGGTTGGCGATGTCGGCCACGAAGGACGCGATCACCTGCGCAAAGTCGCGATCCAGATCATTGCGCGCGCTTGAAACATCAAGCACCGCCATAATCTTTCCATGCACATTAAAGATCGGCGCACCCATGCAGGTCATGCCGATATTCTTGTAACGAAAATGCTGGTCTTTATGGATCAGGACGGGGCGGCCCTCGACCGCGCATGTGCCGATGCCGTTGGTGCCTTGTCTGGCCTCGCTCCAGATCGCACCGGTGCGCAAGCCCCATTCGTCAAACGACGTGTCATCGGCGGCGTTGATCAAACGGTGCAGGATTACGCCGTTGGTATCGGTCAGCACCACGCAACACCCGGAACGCCCGACGGACTGGAACAACTGTTCCATAATCGGGCTGGCAACGTGCAACAGCAAATCCAGACCCTGCTTGACCGTGCGCAATTCCGATGCGCTTAACTGGCGCGCGGTATTTTGCTGGTTTGGCGTCAACCCGTAATGCAGCATCGAACGGCGCCACGATGCGGTGACCGCCGAATAGGCAGGCGCATTGCCGGTGATTTCACCGTTAACCATTTCAGAATGGCGTTTCGCGTCCTTGGCGGTCTGGTACATAAATTCCTCCGACACCGATATTAGCACGTTGCGGCTGATTGGCAAAGCCGTGTTACGGGTTGCAACAACCCTCGACCACAACAGGCCCGTCATCGGCGCGATTGATCAAGACAATAGACCAGGGATGTGAAATGTCCGACATCCCGTCAGAGCAGGCCTGTTTCAGCAACGCACCGGTCAATGGCCCGGCGGCAAATCCAAATATGTAGTCCGCAGGTCGCCCGCTTGCAGGCAAAGCCCATTCAACCGCAGCGCTTGATTTCGGCTGGCCCATCATAGCGAAGGTGATCGTATCGGGGTCCAGGGCGGCAGACCAGAACGGTTCGGCACCACTACATCGCAGACCCGCCGGCATGACATTTACCTGTGCCGCCGCTTCCACATGAACACGCTGCAAAAACCGGGCCGAGACCCAGGCCGTTCCCGCGCCCCACACCACTTTCGCCCATGTTGCATCACCGTTGAAGCCAAGAACCTGCACACGGCCATCATGGGCAATATCACCCAGATCGCGAAATGACGCGCCCGCGCCACTGCGCACGTTCAAAATATCATTTTCAGCAACATCTTTCACCGCATAAAGGCCGGTTGGCTGTGCCATTGCCGCCGCCCCGCAGAAAAATGCCACTACAATGATCCCTAATCCCGGTCGTATCAATATCATATCTGGCCCTAAGCTATTGTGGATAATGTCATAAAATAGTCTATATTCCATCTTAGCCAAACTAAAAATATAAAAACGAGGCGCATATGGGCAACTTACCGCAATCAACCGCATTGCAACCGGCAATCTGATGGCAAAATACGTTAAAAAATACGCAACCATGTTTGCCCTGCTGTTCTTTGTCTGCGGGCTGGCTTTTTTCTACATGAACCTGCTGCCCTATAAAACCGAGACCGACATCCCGCTTTACACCCTTTTGGGCAGTTTCGATCGCCTGATCCAGATCATCGCGGTGCTGGGTATTGTGGGCTATTATAGCCTGAATATGTTGCCCGCCCGCCCTGAAGGGACGGCGCTGAACTGGGGTCTGATCATATTCTGGCTTGCCGCATTGCTGTTTTCCACACCGTTTGCTGTCAGCAACGCCATGCTTGGCACCAATGAAATGGAACCGATTCTGATCTTTTTCAAAGACAATCAATTCGATGACATCAAAACCATCGGGCTTGACGGGTTCAAAGGGCTGTTGGTTTTCTGGGGCAGCATTGTCGCGGTTATTTTATGGGCGTCTTATTATTTGATCAAGACCAAGAAACATGCAGTTAATCTACTTGCGGTTATCGGCCTGATCTTGCTTGTCTCTTCACCTTTCGTGCAATACGTGGCGCGGCTGGTTTTGCCGAATGCAGCACATCAGAATTTTGATTTAGCAACCCGCTTGCAGGCACCTGTCATTACATCAAGGCCCGACCGCAAAAAGAATTTGGTGATTGTATACCTGGAAAGCGTCGAGCGCAGCTACGGGGACATCCCCGAATTTGACCGCTTTTATAAACCACTGAAAGATCTGGCCGCGCGCGGTGTCGAGTTCACCAATGTCCAGCAGGTCACCGGAACAAACTATACCATTGCAGGCATTGTCGCCACGCATTGCGGGGTGCCTTTGTTGCCTGACGGGCTGGAATCGGTCTTTTTCCAAAGCAATCTGGATACACAGATGGAAACCTTCATGCCAAGCGTCCGTTGTCTGGGCGATGTGCTGTCGGATGAAGGCTATACGCTGTCCTATATGAACGGAGCATCACTGGACAAGTTCTCAAAACGCGCATTCCTGAAAGAACACGGCTATACGCGGTTTTTTGATTACAAATCACTATCTGAAGATGCGAAAAAAGACCGTATGAACGTCTGGGGGCTGAACGACGCGCTTTTGTTTGAAAACGTGATCCGGGAATATGACACGCTGAAATCAGAAGGCGCGCCGTTTGCACTTAGCCTGTTGACCCTTTCAACCCACGGGCCGGATGCTTTTCTGGATCAAAACTGCCCGCCCGCCCCCGGAATTGACAGCCAGTTGCCCCGCGCGATCGAATGCACCAGCTTGTTGGTGACAAATCTGGTCGATCACATTACGGCCCAAGGTGACACCGACAATACCGTGGTTGTGGTGCTAAGCGACCACCTTGCGCTGTTCAATTCATTGCGCGCACAGCTTGAAACCATCGGCCCCGACCGGCGCAACCTGTTCATCATGCTGGGTGCGGACGCCCCGTCCGAAAACCCGCGCCCCATGAGTTCGTTTGATCACTACCCTTCAATACTTGAGGGGCTGGGATACGGACTAAAAGAAGGCCGCGCCAATTTCGGCGTATCCGCCAACAGTCCCGACCTGAACCTTATGGAAGAGCTTGGACAGGCCACCATAAACAAAACCTTCAAAGCCAACCAAAAACTGGCCAGCTTTTTGTGGCGGCCTTAGTAGGGGGCTGGGGGTTCCGCTGCAACGCCAATTGATCGACGAATTGTTAAAAAAAGGTGAAGCGATTTAGGTGGCCAGCGTTTGAAATAATTAACGCGACCATATGATATATATGCCAGATATGGCATGCGTTGCCCCCACCAATTAAGAAAACGGCACTGAATGGTTGTCTGATACCCCCCAACACGCTATCAAACCCCTTAGGGGATTGCGAACCAGGCTTTGGGGATTCGCAACGATAAAAAAATTAGGAGAGACTCCATGGCAGACGCAGCTGCTCACGACCACGCACGGCCGGGCTTTTTTACGCGTTGGTTTATGTCCACAAACCACAAAGATATTGGTATACTTTACCTGTTTACCGCAGGTGCTTTAGGCTTTGTATCGGTGTTGTTCACCGTTTACATGCGACTGGAACTGATGGATCCGGGCGTTCAGTACATGTGTATGGAAGGTGCCAGTCTTGTGGCAGCTGCCGTTGAAGATTGTACACCTAACGGGCATCTTTGGAATGTTCTGATCACAGGCCACGGCATCTTGATGATGTTCTTCGTGGTGATCCCTGCCCTGTTCGGCGGTTTCGGCAACTACTTCATGCCCTTGATGATCGGCGCGCCCGATATGGCGTTCCCGCGGATGAACAACCTGTCTTTCTGGATGTATGTAGCGGGTTCATCATTGGCCGTATGTTCATTGCTGGCCCCTGGCGGCAACGACCAGCTGGGTTCAGGCGTGGGCTGGGTGCTTTATGCGCCGCTGTCTACCAATGAAGGCGGCATTTCAATGGACTTCGCGATTTTCGCGGTTCACTTGTCCGGTGCCTCATCCATTTTGGGCGCGATCAATATGATCACGACCTTCCTGAATATGCGCGCCCCCGGCATGACATTGCACAAGACACCCCTGTTTGCATGGTCGATCTTCGTCACCGCGTTTTTGATCCTATTGTCCTTGCCGGTTCTGGCGGGTGCGATCACAATGCTGCTGACAGACCGTAACTTTGGTACAACATTCTTTGACGCAGCCGGTGGCGGCGACCCGATCTTGTACCAGCACTTGCTGTGGTTCTTCGGACACCCGGAAGTGTACATGATCATCGTGCCGGGCTTTGGTATTGTTTCACACGTCATTTCAACCTTCTCGAAAAAACCGATCTTCGGCTACCTGCCGATGGTTTACGCGATGGTTGCCATTGGCGCATTGGGCTTCGTTGTCTGGGCGCACCACATGTATACGGTTGGCCTATCCCTGACACAGCAAAGCTACTTTATGCTGGCAACAATGGTGATCGCAGTGCCTACAGGCATCAAGATCTTTTCATGGATCGCTACTATGTGGGGCGGTTCAATCAGCTTTAAAACACCAATGCTGTTCGCGATGGGCTTCTTGTTCCTGTTCACCGTTGGCGGTGTAACAGGTGTGGTTCTGTCACAAGCAGGCGTTGACCGCGCATATCATGATACATACTACGTGGTTGCCCACTTCCATTATGTGATGTCGCTGGGTGCGGTATTCTGTATCTTCTCTGGCATCTATTACTGGATCGGCAAAATGTCCGGACGGCAATATCCCGAATGGGCAGGCCAGTTGCATTTCTGGATGATGTTCATCGGTGCAAACCTGACCTTCTTCCCACAGCACTTCCTGGGTCGCCAAGGCATGCCACGCCGTTACATCGACTATCCTGACCAGTTTGC
>DAOUQS010000214.1 GCA_030625465.1 Amylibacter sp.
GAATAGGTTTTATTAATGCGCCCAATGCTTAAAGTTATTTTCGCAACGATTGGACTGCTTTTCTTTTTAAGCATAGCAGGGGTTGCCCAGATTATTCCGGGCAGTTTTGATGTTGATACGTTTAACCAGCTTGCAACACGCGCTGAAAATGTTGTCGAGGTTGGGCGGGCCTCTACTGAATCCCTGGAAAAACTAAGGGCTGATCTTGTTGTTCATCGTACAGATGCGCTGGCGTCGCAAAAGATGCGCACGGGGCGTGTAGCAGCCATTGAACGACAGGTTACCGCTTTGGGCGAAGCACCGACGGAAGGGCAAACGGAAGTTGAAGAAATTGCGCTAAGGCGTGCCGAGCTGGCGCTGCAACTTGATGACGTGCGTGCGCCTTTGGCCATAGAAAAAGAGGCATATCTGCGCGCCAGTGGCTTGATCAACGAAATTGATAAAACCATACGGGAACGCAAAGCCAGTGCGATGCTGAACCTGAACAGAAGCCCGCTGGACCCAACGATTTGGCCATTGGCCGTCGCCAGTATCAAACACCGGGTTTCACAAATAGCGGACAAGGCACGCGTACATTCTTCCAACAAAGTTGTTGTGAAACTGCGCAAGCAAAACGGGCTGGGAATATTATTTCTGGTTGTATCGGGCCTGTTTTTTATGGTCCCGGCAGTATACTGGATTGGCCGGAATTTGGCTGCGACCGAGAATAAGCAATTAAGTGTAATTGATAATATAAAGCGCCTGTCGTTTTCCTTTGGTGTGTTCATTGTCCCCATGCTTGGCTTGGCCCTGCTTTTGGCTGCCGTGGATCTGGCAGACGTCTTCTCGGTTCGGGGCGAGCTGTTGTTGCAATCCATTCCGATGATGGGCGTGTCGGTTTTCGGTGCGAACTGGCTAGCGCGCAATTTACCCGAACGCAATATTCTTAACAACGATGAGGCCGATACCTTTGCCAGGCTGATATCGGGCGGGCGTCGTGTGATACTGGCCCTTGGCGTTGTTATGGCGCTTGGCTATTTACTGATTGGTCTCTCGAACGGGGCGAACTGGTCGGACGATGTCATGTCGGTTCTAAGGTTTCCATTGATCATTCTGTTGGGTGCCGGACTGTTCTTTGGCGGGCACAAAATCAAAAAATTCCGCGACCTGTTGAACCTTGAAGACCGCGATAAAAATATCCCCGAACGCATGGCCACTATATTCATGTGGGCCTGTTATATCGCCGGGGCAGGCGGCGTGGTCTTGTCGATATTCGGCTATTCCAATGCGGCCGCAACACTGGTTTTTGCCATGGTTCAAACCTTGGCCCTGACCGGGGCTGCATTTATTATCTATGCAATATTCGTGCGCTTTTTCAGTAATTTCAGCAACTTAAACATTGCACCCGATCAGAAGGATGAAGACCGGCCTTCTGGCGGGATATATAAAATGGGGCTGGCATTTGCCCTGTTTTGCATCTCGATCCCTATATTGGCAATTATCTGGGGCGCGCGCATAACCGATATCTCTGACATGTGGTTTCAGATGAACCGGGGTGTTTCCATGGGCGACACCCGGATTTCGATCTCTGATTTTCTGATCTTTCTTCTGGTTTTCTTTATTGGCTACACCATAACCAAACTGCTGCAAACGGTGTTGCGTACGATGGTGTTTCCAAGCACCCGCATTGAAAGTGGCGCGCAAAATGCTTTGGTCACCGGTTTCGGTTATGTCGGTGTTTTCTTTGCGGGGTTGGTCGCTGTCACCACCGCCGGTCTGGACCTGTCCGGCCTTGCCATTGTTGCAGGTGCTTTGTCGGTCGGTATCGGTTTTGGTTTGCAAACCATTGTGTCGAACTTTGTTTCCGGCATTATCCTGCTGATCGAGCGGCCTGTGAAAATCGGCGACTGGGTCGAGATCGGCGCCTATATGGGAACCGTGCGTAAAATATCCGTGCGCTCGACCAGTATCGAGACCTTTGACGGTGCCGATGTGATCGTGCCCAACTCTGACCTGATTGCGGGTACGGTGACGAATTACACCCATGGCAATATTCGCGGGCGGCTTAAAGTGCCTATCGGGGTGGCTTACGGCACGGACACGGATCTGGTCAAAGAGGTTCTGCTATCCATTGCGGATGAGCACCCTATGATTTTGAAAAACCCGAAACCTGCGGTGATGTTTATCGGCTTTGGCGCGGATTCCATGGATTTTCAGCTACGCGGCATCTTGCGCGATGTGAACTATGTTGTGCGTGCTGCATCCGACATTAACTTCGAGATTGTGAAACAGTTTAAAGTCAATGGTATCGAAATACCGTTCGCCCAACGTGATGTAATGATCAAGAACCCAGAGGACTTCTTTCCGAAAGTCGCCAAACCGGCCCGTAAACCACGCGCGAAAACACGCCCGAAGCCCAAGACGTAGCAGGTCCTGACCCTAGGGTCAGAATCTGGCGCACTTTTGGCTTGCCTGCCCAAATTCCATTGTGTAAACGAGCCCTCAACGGACAGGTGGCCGAGTGGTCGAAGGCGCACGCCTGGAAAGTGTGTAGGCGGGTGACCGTCTCCAGGGTTCGAATCCCTGTCTCTCCGCCAAAAAAGTAGACCCAAGAATGGGTCTACTTTTTGGCATAAGAGAACAGTGGTGAGAATCCTTTAGGATTCGAATCGGAAGAATTATTCATAGAAAAATACGTCAAGAGTTAGACTTCTAGAAGAGTTTGAAGGTGACGATATCGGTGATTTATGAAATAAAGTGTACATGTCGTGCCATAGACTAATGTTTAGGAGAGAATCTCTTAGTATTGTTTTTAGAAAAGATGTTTAAACATCTTTTTCTGTTATACAAAAATATTATTTTGAACATATTATTACATTACAATGATACACTTGACAATAAACGAATGTTCATTTAATATAGGACGTGACATAGATGATAGTGATAATTTTATAGAAACTGGTGGAATATGCGCAGAAAAGATGATGGAAAGCGTGACAGTATTAAAAAGGCTGTCGTTCAAGTAATACTCGAACAGGGAATGCACGCAGCGTCAGTCTCGAAGATTGCCAAGGCTGCTGGTGTGTCTCCAGCGACGGTATACGTCTATTACGAGAGTAAGGACGACATGCTTAGAGACATATACATTGAATATGCTGAGAATATATACAAAGTGCTGTTGAATCACCTGAGTATCGATATGCCTGGTGACATTTTCATCGATCGATTTGTACGTGAATATTATCAGTACATCATAGAGTATGAAGAGGTGTTCCATTTTGTAGAACAGTTTGGAGGTTGTCCATTAAGTCACGGATGTCATATACTCAAAGGGCCCGAGCGTTTGAACGATATATTGATGCAGTATCAGAGACTCGGCGTCTTAAACAACTACGACATAAAAAACATATGGGCGATGTTACTTTAC
The DNA here is from genome assembly GCA_030625465.1 of Amylibacter sp. GTDB lineage: Bacteria > Pseudomonadota > Alphaproteobacteria > Rhodobacterales > Rhodobacteraceae > Amylibacter. Next base: position 3,407 of record DAOUQS010000214.1, read on the forward strand.
CCCGTTAAGGCGGTAGTTAAAGATTCTAAAAATTCAGAATCTACGTCGCAAAAGCAGCTTGATGAAATGATTATGATTATTCAAAAAGCTTTGCTTAAATAAACAGCAACCAAGTGGGCGTTAGCTCACTTAAAAAATAACAATTAATTAAATGAACATTCGTTTAATAGGAGAGGATTAACTATGATTATACCAATTTACGATATTGTATTACTTCCGGGTATGACTTACTCATTAAATATCAAACCGATAAGTAAACAACAGCTTGATAAAAGTATCGCCTCAGCCGAGTCAATAATTGCGCTACCACTAAAGCAGAAAGTCAAAGGTTT
>DAOUQS010000027.1 GCA_030625465.1 Amylibacter sp.
GGATCATCCGATCAAGCGCCGGGTCGCGGCCCTTGCAGAACCGCGCCTGTTTTTATGCCGGCGACCATGGGATGATAAAACCAAGCGTTTCAAGCGCGATATAACCGTGGAAGAAACCCGTGCTTTAAAAGGGTTTTTCAACCTTTCCGCCACTGATGGCGGCTGGCGCGTTGCAATTGTTGATGCCGCCGACGAAATGAACAATTCCGCCGCCAATGCACTGCTTAAAATTCTGGAAGAGCCCCCTGAAAAAACCATTATCCTGTTGGTCAGCCACCAGCCTGCCCGCTTGCTGCCCACGATCAGGTCGCGGTGCCGCGAGTTGCGCTGCAACAAGCTTTCAGGCCCTGACCTATCGCAAGCCTTGCTGAATGCGGGTTTTGAAGCGGGGCAAAACCCTGAAGCACTTGCCGAACTGTCCGATGGTTCTGTCGGCGAAGCTATTCGGATTATCGCAGAAGATGGCCTGAAACGTTATGCGGAACTGGTCGGGCTTACCGCGCAGGCACCGCAAATGGATCGCCCCGCAGCATTGCGACTGGCAAACGCGTGTTCAGGCAAGGGCAATGAAGCCACCTACGATCTAAGTCTGCGCTTAATCCGGTTGATGCTGGCCCGCATCGCGCGTTTTGCAGCTTTGCAACCGGATACCGTGCAGGAAGCCGCGCCAGGAGAAGCCGCAATGCTATCAAAACTGGGGCCACGTGTGCAAGACGCCCGCAAATGGGCCGATTTACTTGCACAGCTGACCGCCCGATCCAGCCATGCACGCGCAGTCAACCTTGACCCTTCCAGTGTCATCCTAGATATGTTGCTTAAGATTAATGAAACCGCACGGGACTAGCCCGTAATAGGCACAAATAATGACCAATACCCCTTTGATAGTAGACAGCCATTGCCATCTGGACTTCCCTGATTTTGAAGGCGAACTGCCCGACATTGTGCAACGCGCAAAAGAGGCCGGTGTGGCGCGCATGGTCACAATCTGTACCAAGTTAAAAAACGAACCTGTTGTGCGCGCGATTGCCGAAGATCATGCCGGTATATTTTATGCCGCAGGCACCCATCCCATGAGTGTTGCATCCGAGCCTATGGCCACGCTTGACCAATTGATCCAAATCACCAAACACCCAAAAATGGTCGGGATCGGGGAAACTGGCCTGGACTATCACTACACTGCGCAAAGCGCTGATATTCAAAAGAAATCTCTGCGCATTCATATTGCGGCGGCCCGTGAAACCGGCCTGCCTTTAATCATTCATTCACGTGCCGCAGACGATGATATGGCGCGTATTCTTGCCGAGGAGCATAAAATCGGCACGTATGAATGCGTGATGCACTGTTTCTCATCCTCGGCCACACTGGCGAAGGCAGCACTTGACCTTGGGTTTTATCTGTCAATGTCGGGCATCGCTACTTTCAAAAAATCACAGGAATTGCGCGATATATTCGCGTCGGCCCCCGTTGACAGGGTGCTGGTTGAAACCGACAGCCCCTACCTTGCGCCGATGCCCTATCGCGGTAAACGCAATGAGCCTGCATATACTGCCCATACCGCACAAGTAGGCGCCGAGGTTTTCGGGATGGACTATGCCGCGTTTGCCGCACAGACTACAGAAAATTTTGACCGGTTGTTTGCCAAAGCCGCCGCTTGGTCCGCACCATGACGGATATGATGAAATTCACCATCCTTGGCTGCGGCTCATCCGGTGGTGTGCCGCGTCTGGGGGGCAACTGGGGGGAATGCGACCCGCAGAACCCCAAGAACAACCGCCGCCGCTGCGCGTTGATGGTGCAACGCATAACGGCGGGTGGTACCACCAATATCCTGATCGACACCTCGCCTGATATGCGCAACCAATTGCTGGATGCCGAGATAGGCCATCTTGATGCGGTGGTTTACACCCACGCCCATGCCGATCACACCAATGGTCTGGACGATTTGCGGCAGTATGTGCTGAAGCAACGCGCACAAATGCCGGTTTACGCCGATACGTTAACCAGTGACGCGCTGCTTGACCGCTTCAACTATGCCTTCGTGCAACCCAAGGGCAGCATGTATCCTGCGATATTGGAACTGAACCCGCTGCAAGAGGTTACACGCATTGATGGCGCAGGGGGTGTGATTGAGTTTATGTCTTTGGATGTGGATCACGGCAGCATGCCAGCCAAAGGTTTTCGTATAGGCGATCTGGCCTACATTCCCGATGTCATAACCATTCCCGATCAAACATGGCCTAAACTGGCAGGCCTGGACTGCTGGATTATTGACGCATTGCGGCGCACACCGCACGCCACCCATACCCATCTGTCGAACACCATCGACTGGATCAACCGAATCAAGCCGAAACAGGCGATTATCACCAATATGCATATTGATCTGGATTATAACGATGTCATGGCCGAGACCCCTGAAAACACAGTGCCGGCCTATGACGGCATGACAATCAGCTTCGCGCTGTGATGCTGGCCAATCTTGAAATAATTCTGCCTGTCTTCCTGCTGGTCGGGGCAGGGTATTTTGCGGTAAAACGTACAATATTCAGTGCAGATCAGGCCGATGCGGTGATGAAATTCGCCCAGACATTCGCCATCCCTGCCCTGTTGTTTACCGCTGTGGCACGGCTTGACCTGGCCGCAGTTTTTCAACCACAACTGCTGATAAGCTTTTATGCCGGCAACACTTTCGCCTTTATTGTCGGCGCTTTGATTGCCCGCCATTTTTTCAAACGCCCGGCAGGGGCCGCCGTGGCGGTTGGCTTTTCCGGTATGTTCGCCAATTCAGTGCTGCTGGGCATCCCGATTATAGAACGCGCATACGGCACGGAAGCATTGCAGCCTGTTTATGCACTAATCGCGGTCCACGCCCCTTATTGTTATATCGTTGGCATCACGACAATGGAGATTGTTCGTTCAGACGGCCAATCTATGCTTATGACAGCAAAGCGGGTGCTGAAAGAGATATTCTCGAACAGCCTTACCATTGGTCTGATGCTTGGTTTCGCGGTTAACCTGTCCGGCATCACCCTGCCCCAGTTCGTCTGGTCACCGATACAGATGATGGTCAGTGCCGCACTTCCCGCCGCCCTATTTTCACTTGGCGGTATTTTGGTGCGTTATAGGCTGGCCGACCGTATCGGCGAAACCTGTGTGGTGCTGGTGCTGAAACTTCTGGTGCATCCGGGCATCGCCTATCTGCTGGCAACACAGGTGTTCGACCTATCAATTGAATTTACCCGTGCGGCGGTTATGACCGCAGCAATGGCGCCGGGCATCAATGTTTATATATTTGCCAGTATGTATGACCGCGCCAAAGGCACGGCGGCAAATGCCGTGCTTTTGGGAACTGCGGTTTCAATTCTGTCGATCAGTTTTTGGCTGTTCGTCTTGGGAACTTAAGCCGCAACCTTGATCAGAACCACATCTTGCGCAAGCAGGTCTTGTGCGCCTTCGACACATGCAACCAGTTTGCCATTCAAGTGGATCTCGCCGGATTTATTATCCTCGGATGCGATCACAGTAACGCTTGGTGCAACACTTTCACCGGTGTCAGGATCAGCGACAACCATGTATTCCAGCTCAACAAAATAGTTCTGCGTGTCAAACCCCAGCAATAGTGGTGGCTTATCCGCTTCAGCTTCATCTTGGTTCAGCTGATCTGGCTCATCAACAGCCTGAACTTCCCATTCCGCCAATAGATCATTGACGCGATTACTTTTAAACAAAGGCTGATCGTTTATGTCTTCATCAAAAAAGACATCATCGGCATATGTGTCTTGCTCTGGCGCTTTGTCCACAATCTTCACTTCATTGTAGTCAACAGCTTTGCGTACAGTTGGTCTGGTGAATTTGAATGCAACGGGTTTTTCACAAACCACTTCCGGCTTGGTGAAAGCTACAGATTTTGCAGCGTTCAAAACACCTGCCAGATTACTAAATTTTTCGGTTGGGCTATCCAATTTTGAAATGCTGTCCAGCATGTCACATACTCCTAAAACTTGTTAAACGCCGACATACAGCTGTCGACGCTTTAAGTAATAGAACCCAATTGCGGCATTTTTTAGGAACAATTGAAAAAAATTATATTTAATTGTTACCCTGACATTTATCCTGGGCTTAACCCGCGCATCCGCTCGGAGCGGCGACGCAGTGCTTCGACCACAATCAGAAGAATAATCGAGATAAACACCAGCACCGTGGCCACAGCCAGAATGGTCGGGCTGATCTGTTCGCGGATACCACTGAACATCTGGCGCGGAATAGTACGTTGTTTCACATCTGCCAGTTGCAGCACTACAACCACCTCGTCAAAGCTGGTGATAAAGGCAAATAACGCACCAGAGATCACGCCGGGTAGAATAAGCGGCATCTGGATCTTGAAGAATGTCGTGATCGGGTTGGCCCCCATATTGGCCGCAGCACGCGCAAGGCTTTGATCAAAGCCCACAAGTGTGGCGGTCACGGTGATGATCACATAAGGCGTGCCAAGTACGGCGTGCGCAATGATGATCCCCGTGTAGGTTTTCGCAAGACCCAAATCGGAAAAGAAGAAGAACATACCGGATGCGATGATTACCAAAGGTGCGATCATCGGCGAGATCAGCAAAGCCATAATCGGGCGTTTAAACGGCATTTCAGGGCGTGAAAGACCGATAGCGGCCAAAGTGCCAATGGCGGTAGCCAGTGCTGTTGCACATATCCCGATAAAGAAACTGTTGCGCACGGAGCGTACCCATTGTGCGTTATTCCACATGTCAGACCACCAGCCGGCAACCGCATCGGGCGCGACCATGCCGTTGTGCAGCATATCTTTGTACCAGCGCAACGAATACGCCTCTGGATCAAAGGACAACATGCCAGCGGTAAAGCTAAAATAGGGTTCCTGATTGAAGCTAAGCGGGATGACGACCAAGATAGGTGTGATCAGGAATACGAAGATCATACCGCAAATTACCCGGAAAGTATAGAACCACAACACTTGTTTTGAAGTAACATAGGGTGGTTGGTTCAAGCGGTAATCGCCCGATGACAGCCATATGGCTTGTCGTCCGATAATCCAGCCGATGATCCCCATCAACACGCCATAAGACAGTGCGAAGAAGCTCATGCCCAATACAAAGAATAGAATTGCACCAGCAAGACCGGATCGCACCCGTGTTTTCAGAAACATAATCGAAACAAATGCAAGCCCTGCAAATAAAGCGGCACCTACTGCCATATATAGCGGCATCAAGTTGAATTGCCCCTGTGCGGTCAGAAACCCTGCAAGGGCGCCAAAACCGCCTGTCCAGGCCAGATTGAACCACATAGGTGGGCGCGGCGGGATGTACTTATATTCTTTATGTTCGCTCATGTCATTAACCCAACTTCATGTTGTCGATGCCCACGATCTTGTCGTAGAGGTAATAAAGGAACAAAACGATCGTCAACAGAACCCCGCCCATGGCAGCAGCCAGTGACCAGTTCAGTGATTTACGCATGTGGAAGTCGATGAAGTTCGAAATCATCGTACCGTCTTCGCCACCCACCAAGGCAGGTGTAATGTAGAAACTGATCGCAAGGATGAAGACCAAAATGCCCCCTGCCCCGATACCCGGAATGCTTTGCGGGAAGTATACCCGCCAGAACGCGGTCCAGTCGGACGCACCCATTGATTTAGCCGCGCGCACATAAGTCGGCGGAATGGTTTTCATCACCGAATAAAGCGGCAGGATCATAAATGGCAGCAAGATATGCGTCATCGCAATCAATGTGCCTGTCTTATTATAGATCAAGGAAAAACGGTCCTCATCTGCTGCCAGTCCAAAGACCACAAACAAATCGTTCAGCACACCCTGACTTTGCAACATCGCAATCCAGGCGGTCGTCCGCACCAAAAGAGATGTCCAGAAAGGCAGCAACACCAAGATCAGTAACAAATTGGATGTGCGCGCAGGCAAGGTGGACAGTAAAAATGCAATGGGATAGCCCAGTAACAAGCCCATTACCGTCACGATAACAGAGATTTCCAAGGTACGGGCAAACAGTTTCAGGTGGATACGGCGTTCTTCGGATTTACGCTCGAACGAACCGTCCGCATTGTACTTTAAATCAACAGCAGAGGCCAAATACGCGGGCGTCCATGATTTGGATGCAATTGTCAAAGCTTTCCAAACCTCGATGTCCCCCCACTTTTTATTAAGAGCGACAAGAGATTCCTTAAACGGTGCTTCCAGCTTTTTGGCTTTACGGGCTGATTTGGTAAATAAGGAACGGGTGCCGGAAAGTTCGCGGTTCACCCGGCTAGCAACCTTACCAATTGTTTTTGTTTCTTTGGCCAAGATCAAATCTGCGGCAAGGGCCGCGTACATAGCTTCAGTAGGTTCACTTGTTGTATCCCACTGTCCCAGTTCAACGGAAACAGAAGGCATATGTACTTCAAAAGTGTCATTGTGAATGCCGCGCGTCAGGAAAACAAGAATAGGTACCAAAAAGGCAAAAAAGATCAACAACAACAAAGGCGTTACCAAGCCAAGGGCGCGCAATTTACTGCGAAATAAAGCCTGGGCCAGTCGCCTTTTCAGCGGTGTGCCATCTGCGGCCAATGCCATGCCATCATTTGTATCAGTTGTTGCGTCGGTCATGTGATTACTTTCCAAATCCGCGTCATATAATGCGGCGCAAGGGACATCGCCCCTTGCGCCATTTTTAGTTTATTTTGCCAACCAAGCGTTGAAACGCTCGTTCAGCTCGTCTTGGTTGTCTGCCCAGAATTCAAAGTCGTTCTGGATAGCTGTACCAAAGTTTGCAGGTGCTGTTGGCATCTGTGGACCCATATCAAGGTCTGGCTTGGTGTGATATGCACCGACCAATGACGCAGATGATTTACGCGCAGGACCATAAGAGATGTAGGAAGCTTGTGCCGCCAGCTGCTCTGTCGCGGTTGAAAATGCAACGAAATCCATTGCCGCTTCTTTGTTTGGCGCACCTTTTGGAATAACCCAAAGGTCCAAGTCATAAACTTGGCTGTCCCAAACAATCGCGAATGGCTTGTCTTCTGCAGCAACAGCATTGAAAATACGACCATTGTAGGCTGTTGTCATAGCAACTTCGCCATCAGCCAATAGTTGTGGAGGCTGCGCGCCGGCTTCCCACCAAACAGTGTCATCTTTGATAGTGTCCAGTTTCGCAAATGCGCGATCAACACCTTCAGGTGTGCCTAGAACATCATAGATGTCTGCAGCGGCTACACCGTCTGCGGCCAACGCCATTTCCAGGTTTGATTTAGGGCCTTTACGCATGCCACGTTTGCCAGGGAATTTAGATGTGTCGAAAAAATCGCCAATGGTTGTTGGGCCATTTGCAATTTTTGACGTGTCATAGGCAAAGATTGTAGTCCATACGATAGTAGGAATAGCACATTCAGTAATTGACCCTGGAAGGAAATCTTCCAATGCAGGTGTTCCGTCAGCACCAGCTGGCAGGATTGAAGGGTCGATTACTTCCAATAGACCTTCGTCACAACCGCGAATAGCGTCTGACAATTCAACGTCAACAAGATCCCATGTTACGTTGCCAGCTTCAACTTGTGATTTAACTTCGGCCAGACCACCTGAATAGTCTTCAGACAGGATTGTGTTGCCGGTTTTTGCGATCCAAGGCTTATGATAGGCTTCGACCTGTGACATAGTGTACGCACCGCCCCATGACACAACTGTAATTTCAGCGGCCATTGCAGATGATGCGATAATCGCACCAGCGGCTGCACCTAATAGTAGTGATTTAATCATTGTATTCTCCATGTTTTATGTCCCGTTCTCCCTTGATTCGTCTGGCTCCGGGTTGTTCCAAACGAATATGCGGGCGTTTATGCATCTAACGCCCGGCAATCCTCCTTGCCCCATGAAACCGTTGTGGTTTCACCGACTTGTAAATGTGTGTGGTCTGCAGCATTCGGCACTTTAACGATAAAATCATCATTGCCATGCACATTCATCCGGCAGCGAATATGATCGCCCAGATAAATTAGCTCTAACACCTTGGCATCGGCAGAGCTTTTGGTCGCCTTGCCACCAACCGTGACCCGCTCGGGGCGGATTGACAATGTTGTGCGACTGCCGCTTTCACCACAGTTAACCGCCAAAGCATCCATCACCGCACCACTGTCCAGTTTTACAGTTGCCATTTTGCCTTTCACTGATTGCACGGTCCCCATCAATGTATTGTTTTCACCGATAAACTGCGCCACGAAAGCGTTTTCAGGTTTTTCATACAAAACCGAGGGCGTTGACAGTTGTTGGATAATACCGTCGTCAAATACCGCGACACGGTCAGACATAGTCAAAGCTTCCGACTGGTCGTGCGTCACATAAACAACCGTGATGCCCAGATTTTCGTGAATGTGCTTGATTTCATACTGCATATGTTCGCGCAGTTGTTTATCCAACGCGCCCAAAGGCTCGTCCATAAGCACCAGTTCCGCATCGAACACCAAGGCACGCGCCAAAGCGATACGTTGTTGCTGGCCACCTGATAACTGTGCGGGACGGCGATCAATAAAGTCGATCATCTGCACCATATCCAGCGCGCGCTTCACTTTTGCTTCACGCTCGTCTTTGCCCATCTTGCGCACTTCCAGCGGGAAGGACAGGTTTTCACCGACCGTCATATGCGGAAATAATGCGTAGTTCTGGAACACCATACCAATGCCGCGTTTGTGCGGCGGGATATTATTGATCGGGCGACCGCCCAACAAAATATCACCATGCGTGGCGGTTTCAAACCCGGCCAGCATCATCAGGCAAGTCGACTTGCCGGAACCCGATGGCCCGAGCATGGTCACAAACTCACCTTTTTCAATTCTTAGATTTAGATCTTTTACGACTAGAATCTCGCCATCATAACTTTTTTGAACGCGATCGAACACGACAGAACCGTCGCCGGAAATAGTGGCAGCCAAAGTCTTCTCCCTGAAATTACGGGGCTGATTGATGCAGCCCTCTTATTTTCTGCGCACAGCTAAGCTTAAATAAAACCTGATTGCAAGAAGTTAATCTGGAATTTAGAGATCGCAAAACGGCAATAAAAAGTCTAATTGCGACATGAACTATAGTATAGTTCAATTTTAAAATCTGCTCTTAACCGCGAATAAAGTAAACATGTTACCATTTCTCAGCTTAACATGACCGGGCAAGGGGCTTTATCCTTTCATCGTTTCGGAGTTTTGCAGAATTCACGGTACTCCAATATTTCCTCAAACCTCAACACAGAAAAGGGCCCACCTTTCGGTGAACCCTTTCACAATCTACAGCTTGGTTTCATACAGGCAATTAGATCGTTCGCCAGTTACCCCAGGAAAGCATAGATCAAGGTAAAGCTGATAAAGCCTATCACCAAACCCAATGCTATTCCCAATGTAAAAATAGTCGCAATTAACATTACAAACTCACCTACTCATCACTTTTTTACTACAAATTACACATTACTCATTACTTGTTAAATTGCCGTTTCTGGCCCCTTATAATAATCATGACACTTTGACGTAAATGTGTTTTATGCCGTTTTTTCACTTATACTTAAGTACAGGTTTCAAAAAAAAATCAAAAAATCGAACCACAATCCTGCCCTATTTTGTCGTATTGCGGCATGATTGGAAACAATCGAAATTACTGTATTTTCAAGAATCGCCCCCTGCATAAGCATGATTCCCTGCCCCGTTTGCACTGCTTCACAAAACATTCGGAGCAACATCAACCCGGCAAGGCAAGTATAGTTGCTTTTTTACGCATGCATTAAAGAATTTTGTACACCTTTGCTATACATGCCACAAGTTTGTAGTATTTTCAGCCAAGCAGACCTATAATTAACAAAGCCATATAAAATTTACAAAAGGGCAATTTTGATGCCAAATTTAACTAATCATACCAGTAGTTTAGCCTTTTGCACCGCATTGGCTTTATCATTTGGCATGACGGCACAAACGGCAACCGCAGCAGAAACCCCTTCCACCCTTGCCATAAAGGATGTATCGGCATTTGCGGAAAATACAGTCGGCTTCAAAGCCGGTTCCTTTATTCTGGTTCCGATCCCGATAGAAAACCCGGCAATTGGTACAGGGTTGGCTCTGGCCGGCGCATACTTATTCAAAACAGATAAAAACTCTGACCAGTCCTTTATTGGCCTAAGCGCATTTCAGACCAATAACGGCAGCAAAGGGTACGGCTTGGCCGGCGCACTTTCCTGGGCTGATAACAAATGGAAAGTAAGCGCCTTGGCCGGCGAGGTGGATGTGGTTTACGATTTCTACATCCCCAGCACGGGGGGGCGGACCATTTCGCTGAATCAAGAAGGTAGCATGTTCTATCTGGGCGGAAAATACGAACTTAAGGACCGATTTTTTGTAGGTATGCGACTGCGCTACCTGCAAACATCCATACGGTTTTCCAAACCAGTATTACCACGTCCACTATATATGGAATTGGAAACCGTATCATTTGGCCCAACAATCGAATGGGACTACCGCGATGATACGATCTACCCCACATCCGGTTTTCACGTCGTCATTGGCAGCATGCACAGCACTGTGCTGAACGGGGCAGATCGTGAATACTATAAAACGTCTATAAAATATGACAATTATTTTCCCCTTTTTAAAAACGCGGTCGTCGCCACACGTCTGACCGCATGCGAAGCAAGCGATAAAACACCATTCTTTGAACTTTGTTCATTAGGCGGAAGCGATAACTTCCGAGGTTTCCCTTTTGGCCAGTTTCTGGATCAGAACCTTCTTTCTGGCCAGATCGAATTCCGCGGACGAATGACTAAACGGTTCGGTTATGCAGTTTTTGCCGGTATAGGTGGTGTCGCAAACGGGTTTGGGTCTTTCAACAGTGACACGACCGAGGTTGCGGGGGGGATCGGGCTAAGGTATCGCCTATCAAAAGGCGTCCCACTGGATTTTGCATTTGACGTTGCATATAACTCCAAAGGTGAAACCACAACCTACATCACAATCGGACAGCGGTTTTAACCAGCAAGTCTGTGCCCTTGTGTTTTCACCTATGAATAAAGTACGTTCTCTATTACTGCTATATGCAGGATTTTATGGGGTAATCTATGACACTTGTTTTTAAACGCATACTTATTACGGCGTTGGTTTTGTGTTTTGCATCAAGTGTGGTGGCACAGATCAAACCACAGGCAGTAGCTGCCGAAGTCGCCCTGCCCGACCCGCTGACCCCTGAAACCGCGCGCGATCTGGTCTCGACATTATCCGACGAACAGGTGCGCACATTGCTGCTGGAACACCTTGACGCGGTCGCAAAAGACAAAGCCGATAGTGTTGGAAAAGAAAATGTAACCTTAATCGGCTTTGTGCGCGCAACATCGCATGGCGTTTATGAAACAGTCCGTACCACAGTCATACATCTGCCGATGCTGTGGAGCACCCAGGCAGAAAGCTTCGGTAATTTTTATAAAAACTGGGGGGCAAAAGGCCTGATAACATTACTGGGATCACTTTTGCTGGCGGTGGCCGCAGGCCTGGTCGCGGAATTTATCGCCGGTAAAGTCACCAGACGTTGGCATGCCGCCGCACTTTCCATTGAAAATCCCGAAACATTAGGCCAGACAATACGGTTTTTATTGTACCGCCTGCTGCACGAAATTTACGGGCTGATCGCATTTTTTATCGTTGCCCGCATGGTCACACGCGCGATACTGCCAGCAGACCTGCTTCCTATATTTCAAACCATTGTTTTCAACCTGATCGTCACGCCCCGTATAGGTGCTGCTTTTGCCCGGTTCCTGCTGGCCCCGCAGAAACCCAAACTCAGATTGCTTCACACCGATGACACATCGGCACAGACCTTGTACCGACACCTGATCGGCATGTTATTATTGTTGGGTTTCACCGTTGCGATTGTCGAATTCAACATACTTAACGGCGTGTCGATTGGAACCGCCTCTATCGGTTTCTGGTTGAATATTTCCATCCACATTTATGCCATCTGGATCATCTGGAAAACCTGGGATGGCCTTGTGATGATACAACGCGGGAATGAAGATGTCACACCGTTTGAAGCGCGATCCGCACGCTTCTATCCGGCTTTCGGGATCATTATCTCGGTCGCCATGTGGATACTATTCACAATTGTCGCCACTTACGGGCTGTATGATTTACTACTTGGGGCGCCGCATTTCAAAACCATGGCGTTACTGCTGTCCGCACCGATTTTCGACACGCTGGTACGCGGTCTTGTGCGCCATCTGGTGCCACCCATGCAGGGTGAAGGTGCTACGGCTGAGCGCGCATATCTGTCAACGAAACGCAGTTATATCCACATCGGGCGCGTATTATTATTTGCGCTGGTGATCTTTATGATCGCGTATATCTGGGGGGTTAATCTAAGCTATCTTGCGGACAGCAATATCGGATCGCGTGTGGCATCCAACCTGATCGAAGTCCTGATAATCCTGGCACTTGGCTATCTTTTGATGGAATTGGTATCCCTGTGGATCAATCGCAAGATGGCCGCGGAACAGACCGCCCTTGGAATTGATCTGGACGATCAGGAAATCGGTGGCGGTGAAGGCGGCGGTGTCGGGGGCACCCGGCTATCAACCGTATTGCCGCTGGTTTTAAGCATCAGTAAAACGGCAATCGTCATTATAACCGCATTGCTTGCCCTTGGAAATATCGGCATCAATATCACGCCACTTCTGGCAGGTGCCGGTATCATCGGGCTGGCTATCGGCTTTGGTGCGCAAAAACTTGTGTCGGACATTGTGTCCGGTATCTTTTTCCTGCTGGACGATGCATTTCGCGTCGGGGAATATGTTGAAGTGGAAGGAACTGTCGGCACTGTCGA
>DAOUQS010000143.1 GCA_030625465.1 Amylibacter sp.
ATGCTTTTGCGGTTTTGCCACGTAATGTGCTGCGCGCCACGGCTTTTGTCTTACGATCCTGATGGTCGTATTTCAGCTGTTGGAACAGTTCATGAACCTTTGTTGACACGCTTGGCAGACCTGATTTTATTTCTTTATATATCTAGGGGTCAAACTTGCTGCTGTCACCCGGTTTTCTTTAGCAGACGCGCAATAAAGAACCCGTCCATCCCGCCTTTTTCAGACCAGTAACTGGGCAATGTACGCAAACATCCCGACTTTGTCAGCCAATCACTGGGGACGCCCAAAGCATCTGCATCAATCGGGTCAACCGTCGCTTGGTTATTTTGCGTCAGAAAATTTGCGATCTGGTCTTCACCCTCTTGCCGCAGCAATGAACACGTGCTGTAAATCATCTGCCCACCCGGCTTCAGCCATTCGAATGCCCGCTCCAGCATTTCTTTTTGCAAAGCGGTCAGACTTTCAATCGCATCCTTGTTTTTCAGGTGCGGCAGGTCGGGATGGCGCCGGATTGTGCCTGTTGCAGTACAAGGCGCATCCAATAGAATCGCGTCATACATCATACCCGGCTTCCACGTTAGAACGTCTGCGGTCACAACCTTTGCCGTCAATCCGGTGCGTTGCAGGTTTTCCCTGACCCGTTCCAGACGGTATTTCGACAAATCCATCGCTGTTACATCGCCGCCGGCCGCTGCCAATTGCAATGTCTTGCCACCCGGAGCCGCACAAAGATCCAGAACCGTTTTACCCTCTAGTCCAGTTAGACACCGTGCTGGCAGACTTGCGGCAAAATCCTGCACCCACCAGGCACCCTCTTCAAAACCGGCCAAGGCTGATATCTGCCCTGCTTTTTGCAAACGCAAACTGGCCTCACCAATCGCTTCGGCATCCAAAAGCGTTAGCAATTCCGGAATATCCGCGGCCTTCTTGACCGTAATATCCAGTGGTACGGCTTTAACATGCGCCTCTTCGATCAAAGCAACCGCATCATCCCCGTGTTCTTTCAACATGATAGAGCGCAAATAATACGGCAATTGCTGGGTTGGATGTTCGGCCCAATGTTCACGACCTTCACGATCAAGTTTGCGACACACGGCATTGATCAAACCTGACAGGTGCGCGGTTTTACGTGAAAGCTTGGCCATGTTAACAGCCGAGTCGATCGCCGCATGCGGGCTGATCCCGTCCACAAACAATTCAGCTGCGCAAAGGCGCAGGATGTGGCGTGCGCGCAGGGGCGGATCTTTTTTCAGGTAAAAATCCAGCAGCATATCAATCGGCTCAAGATGCTTTAGCGTACTCAAAGCCAGACTTTGCGCGCGCGCGCGTTCCGACCCTGACAGCTTTCGCAGAATATCGCTGCCCGCATCGGTCATTTCAGACAATGGACGGCGCTCAAACAAAACTCCGTCCAACAGGTTCAAAGCCGCGATACGCGCGGACAAGCCAGCCTTTGCCATTTTATTTTGCCTAACTTCATAAGGGTTTTACTTGTCAGGCTTATGCCCGAAAGAATGGATAACAGCCAGAGCATAAAATTGCGTATCCGCACAAGCTGGGTTAAAGGTCGAACAACAAAGATAGGTTCCCCGATGAATTTGCCCCCGACAGACAAGCAACAGCGCATTGCAGAGGCCGCCAAACGCGCATTGGCCGAGGCCAGCGCGCGCAAGAATAAACAGGGCAATCCGGATCTACCCACCGAGTTGGGCGGCAGGGACGGCCCCGAACCCACACGCTTTGGCGATTGGGAGAAAAAGGGAATTACGTCGGATTTTTAGAAAATTATACTTAAAAACCACAGCCGCATTAACCTTATAATGACAGCTTATTGTTCTACTTCGTCCAAATCAAGGACGGGCTATGCGACTAAAAATATATTTGGCAGCTTTTATTTTCAGCATCACTTTACTGCCGCTCCCGATAAGTGCGCAAAGCAAAAACTACACATGGATGGTCTGGGAACAACGCATGGTCGACCCGCAGTTATGCCGTGAAAAAGGTATCTGCACACCGCAAAAGAAATTCATCACCCGCCTTGTCGAAGAACCCAGCGAACAAAAGGCCCGTGAAATGTTGGGGGCGATTGACCAGCTTGCCAGAATGCGCGGTCAACCGGCTGAACACCCGGACACGCCCAAAATCTGTCGCCAGACCGAGGCCGGTAAAATTCTGGGTTTCGACCCAGAGCTTTGGGACAAGAGCGATAAGTCGGCAGCATTGAAAGATTTGGGCGGCGTCTATTTTTCAGTGCAAACCATAAAAGGGCCGAAAGGGTATTCAGGTGCTTTTGGCATGGATTTGCAAAACGCGATGGAAACCCGTTTTCGTGCGGCAGGGCTGCCTGTCATAAGTGAAGAACAGATGGAAAATATCCCGGGCCGGCCGCAACTGAATGTCTATTTTTCGAACACCAAACCCAAAACAGGTTGCAGATACAGCGTTTTCGTCAGCTTCACACAAACCATGCTGTTGACCCGTAATCACACGGTCAAACTAAAGGTCGGAACCTGGGGCGCTTCAGGCGGGCCATCCGGCAAGCACCCAAATTCAAATGAAATGGGTGCAATATTGCGCGTTATCGATAAGTTTCTTGATGATTACAGGCGCGCCAACGCAGGTTAATGCCTATAGCCCCAATACATCCAGCATATCATATTCACCAGGTGGCTTGCCCTGCCCCCAAAGTGCCGCTTTCAACGCGCCGCGTGCAAAAATCTGGCGATCAGTTGCCAGATGGCGCAAGACAATACGCTCACCATCTGCCGCAAAAATCACATCATGCTCGCCAACAACATCACCACCACGTATTGCATGAAACCCGATATCACCACATTTACGTTCACCGGTAATGCCATCGCGCCCGCGATCAGCGACATCGTTCAATACAACACCGCGCCCTTCGGCTGCGGCCTCGCCCAGCATCAAAGCTGTTCCAGATGGGGCATCAACTTTGTGACGGTGATGTGCTTCGACAATCTCGATATCAAAATCCTCATCCAAAGCCGCCGCCACTTTTTTGGTCAACTGCATCAACAAATTGACCCCCAAACTCATGTTACCTGCGCGCACAATCGCGCAATGCCGCGCAGCTGCCGCCAGTTTGGCTAAATGGTTTTCAGCAAACCCGGTAGTCCCGATAACATGCACCGCACGGGCTTGTGCGGTTAATTCCGCATGTGCCACCGTTGCATCAGGTGTAGTGAAATCAATGACCGCTTGGGATTTCGCAAAGACCTTTAACGGGTCATCCGACACAATCACACCGGTTGGGTGTCCGCCCATGCAAATCCCCAGATCCTGACCGATCCACGCATGGCCTTCACGTTCAGTCACACCTGACAAAACAGACCCTCTGTTATCACCCACAGCCTTGATCAACATTTGCCCCATACGTCCAGAAGCACCAACGATTGCAATATGTGTCAGGTTAGACATTTCAAAACTCCATACTTTCCAACTTTCTTTAACTTGCCAAAAGACCAAAGGCTATAGGCTATAGCTTGCAGTCAATCGCCAAGTCTCTTAAATGAAGCAGACCAAACGATTGACAGGATATATAGCATGCATAGCCCAGATGGCCCAAGTCAACGACAGCTGCGCGTCGGCGAAATGTTGCGGCGTTCGATTTCTGACATTCTTGTACGCGGTGATCTTTACGACACCGATCTCGCCAATGTCTCGATCACTGTGGGTGAGGTTCGGACCTCGCCCGATTTAAAAAATGCCACCGTATTTGTTTACCCGCTTGGCGGGCAAAACGCTAAAAGTGTGGTTGCAGCCTTGAATAAATGCAGCGGGGAGGTGCGTTATGCGCTTACCAAAAACGTAGCCCTGAAGCATTCGCCCAAGATCAAATTCATGCTGGACACGACTTTCGATCAAATGGACGATACCCGCCGTTTACTTAGTCAAGAAAACGTCACACGGGATTTAGGCGACGATGAACCAGAAGTCTAAGAAGCGCGATGTCGATGGCTGGTTGATCATCGACAAACCTGCGGGCATCACTTCGACCAGTGTCGTGAACAAGGTTAAATGGCTGTTTCAAGCCAAGAAAGCCGGACATGCAGGTACACTTGACCCCGATGCCACGGGCCTGTTGGCCGTGGCTTTTGGTGAGGCTACCAAGACCATCCCCTATATCACCGACGGGTTGAAAACCTATGAATTTGTCATCACATTGGGGGCCGCCACCACAACCGATGACGCCGAAGGCGACATCATTAACAGCAATGAACTGCGCCCAACGGATGCGGATATTCAGGCAGCCTTACCCGCATTCACCGGCTTAATCTTACAAACCCCGCCGAAGTTTTCCGCTGTTAAAATCAACGGTGAACGGGCTTATACCATTGCACGGCGCGGCGATGACGTTGAGCTGGCCGCGCGCGAGCTGTTCGTCAACAAGCTAGAGTTTGTCAACCGCCTGTCACAAGACGATGTTGAACTTGTCCTGCAATGCGGCAAAGGCGGTTATGTGCGTTCCATTGCCCGTGATTTAGGTGAGGCTTTGGGCTGTCTTGCCCACGTCAAATGGCTGCGCCGTCTGGACACGGGGCCTTTTGACATCAAACAAAGCATCACCCTTGATGATTTGATTGCCGTTGAAGACATGGCAGATCGTGAAGCCCTGCTTTTACCGACCGAGGCCGGCCTTGCGGAACTGGAATATGTCCGCATTTCAGACCAAGCCGCAACCGACATTCAACATGGTATGAGCGTGACCGTGGACACGGACCCTTCGGGCCCCGACACCCCCGTATGGGCAAACTACGAAGGTAAAGCGCAAGCCATAGGCACCGTTGAACTTGGTACTTTCAAACCAAAGCGCGTCATCCTGCAAAGAAACCCATGATCACGAAAACCCACACCAAGGGCGACGCGCCATCCACCGCGGTTTATTCCGATTGCGAAAACTACCGTTACAGTCTGACCCGTATCTGGGATGATACAGCACCGCGCGTATTATTCGTGATGCTGAACCCGTCCACCGCCACCGAAGTGCAAAATGACCCCACCGTGGAACGCTGCGAACGCCGTGCGCGCACCCTTGGCTACGGCGCCTTTTGCGTCTGCAATATATTCGCCTACCGCGCCACCAACCCGAAGGTTATGCGCGCCCAAACCGATCCTGTCGGCCCTGAAAACGATACTACCATTACAAATGCCGCGACTTGGGCCAGTGACATCGTTTGCGCATGGGGCACCCACGGCGTCCATATGGATCGGGGTGCGGAGGTTGAACACATGTTACGCCGCCAAACCAAACCGCTGACCCATTTGGGTCTAAGCATTGCCGGCCACCCCAAACATCCGCTTTACATCGGCTATAAAGTGTTGCCACAAGTTTGGGATGAATAACCAAACCAAAGGTCTGTTAATTACCACGCTTGGCGTTCTGTTCGTCGTTCCCGACGCCCTGTTCGTGCGCCTGATTGATGCTGATGCTTTAACCATAGCTTTCTGGCGCAATTTTCTGACCGGCGCGTTTACCCTGATCGGCCTGATTGCTGTTTACGGCACGAAAACCCTGTCCAAAATCAAAAGCACCGGTAAAAA
>DAOUQS010000129.1 GCA_030625465.1 Amylibacter sp.
TTCAAAAGGCGGTCAGAATAGGTGTCCAAAATATCAGTCCTTTTTTCAGCTTACCCGCACTTGGAATGCCCGCAATCACCGCAGGTCATGCACCCTTCAATCATGCGCATCCCGAACTGTCCGCAAGACGGGCAGGCAGGGCCGCGCGGGCGTTCGCCGACGGCAATGGCTTCAGCCTTGGGGTCTGATTTCAGGTGGGTGCCTTCGGATTGTATAAACCCGATACGGACCATGTGTTGTTCGATCACGCCACCGATGGCGGCCAGAATGGACGGGATATATTTACCCTGCACCCATGCGCCACCGCGCGGATCAAACACCGCTTTTAGTTCTTCGACCACGAAAGACACGTCGCCACCACGACGGAACACGGCGGAAATCATCCGTGTCAGGGCTAATGTCCATGCGTAATGTTCCATGTTTTTGGAATTGATGAACACTTCAAACGGGCGGCGTTTATCGTTTTCGATCACGTCATTGATGGTGATGTAAATCGCGTGCTGGCTTTCGGGCCACTTGATTTTATAGGTATGGCCTTCCAACGCGTCAGGGCGACTTAGGGGTTCGGACAAATAGACGACATCGGCGCCTTTATCAATTTCGGGGGCGGCATCGGTTGTTTCGGAAACGGTCAGAACCGATCCGGTCACATCATTGGGGCGATACGTGGTACAGCCCTTACAGCCCTGATCCCACGCGGCCATATAGACCTGTTTGAAATCGTCAAAGCTGATGTCTTCGGGGCAGTTGATGGTCTTGGAAATAGAACTGTCGATCCATTTTTGCGCCGCTGCCTGCATGCGCACATGATCCAAGGGGGCCAGTGTTTGAGCGTTGACAAAGTAATCAGGCAAGGCTTTGTCGCCAAACTTTTCACGCCACATTTCCACCGCGTAATCCGACACTTGCTCTTCCGTACGAGAGCCGTCCTTTTGCAGAACTTTACGGATGTAGGAATAGGCAAAAACGGGTTCAATGCCGCTGGACACGTTGCCCGCATAAAGGCTGATCGTGCCGGTGGGCGCAATCGAGGTCAGCAGCGCGTTGCGAATACCGTTCTTGGCGATGGCATCACGTACATCCGCGTCCATATCCAGCATGGTTTCAGAGGCCAGAAACGCATCTTTGTCAAATAGCGGAAACGCGCCTTTTTCAGCCGCCAGATCGCTGGAGGCCAAATATGCCGCGCGTGCAATTTGCTTCATCCACGCTTCGGTGCGCGCCGCCGCCTGTTCAGAACCATAGCGTTGCCCGACCATCAGCAAAGCATCCGCCAAGCCGGTCACACCCAGCCCGATACGGCGTTTTGCGCGGGCTTCTTGTGCCTGTGCATCAAGCGGGAAGCGCGATGCATCCACGACATTATCCATCATTCGCACCGCCGTGCGCACCAGATCATCAAGGGCTGCGGCATCAAGATCTGCGCCATCCCCAAACGGGTCTTTCACCAGCCGCGCCAGATTGATCGAGCCCAGAAGGCAGGCACCATAAGGTGGCAAGGGTTGTTCGCCACACGGGTTGGTGGCCGCAATGGTTTCGCAGTAATGCAGGTTGTTTTTCTTGTTGATACGGTCGATGAAAATCACACCCGGCTCGGCGTAGTCATATGTTGCCTGCATGATTTTATTCCACAGGTCCAGCGCCTTAACGGTTTTATAAACCGTGCCATCAAACACCAGATCCCATGCGGTATCTGATTTCACCGCGTCCATAAAATCGTCCGTGATCAGCACCGACAGGTTGAACATACGCAAGCGCGCGCCGTCCTGTTTGGCTTCTATAAACTGGTCAATATCTGGATGATCGCAGCGCATTGTCGCCATCATCGCACCCCTGCGCGAGCCGGCTGACATGATCGTGCGGCACATCGCATCCCACACATCCATAAACGATAACGGCCCGCTTGCATCCGCCGCCACACCTTTTACCGCCGCCCCTTTGGGCCGCAATGTAGAAAAATCATAACCGATGCCACCACCCTGCTGCATGGTCAGGGCCGCCTCTTTCAGCATATCGAAAATACCGCCCATTGTGTCGGGAACCGTACCCATCACAAAGCAGTTAAACAGGGTCACAGACCGGTCTGTGCCCGCGCCCGCAATAATACGGCCCGCTGGCAGAAACTTGAAATCTTCCAAGGCGTTATAGAACTTGCCAGCCCACATATCAGGTTGCTTTTCAACACTGGCCAGTGCGCCCGCAATACGCTTCCAGGTGTCTTCGACACCGTGATCCAGGGGCGTTCCATCCGCCTCTTTGAAGCGGTACTTCATATCCCAAATTTGCTCGGCGATAGGGGCAGCAAAACGGCTCATGGCATCAATCTTTCGAATCTTTTGGTAGAGAACAGAAGGTAAACGATTTACATTTCTTAATCCAATGTTAATTTCACCCCATGAGTGGAAAAATCAATATTCTTAAACTGAGCGTCGGCAGTGAAAGCGTCGAAACCCTGACCGCATGGCAGTCAGAACGCCGCGCCCAGATGGGCCGCGATCATTCGCTGCACGTCACCCGCATGTGGCCACGGCGCGAGGCAGAAGTTTTCAATGGCGGATCAATGTATTGGGTGATCAAAGGCTTCATTCAGGCCCGCCAGATAATCATCGGATTTGAAGAGGTGATCGGCCATGATGGTATCCGCCGCTGCGGTATTATGCTGGCACCGGAACTGATCCGTACCACAGTTGTTAAACGCCGCCCGTTTCAAGGCTGGCGCTATTTAACGGATGAGGATGCGCCCAATGACCTACCTGCAGGGCGCGCAACGGATGATAAACTACCTAAAGATCTGGAAATAGCATTGGCCGATATCGGTTTGATTTAAGACCTGACGACATTCATCAAGCCCCAAAAACAAACTAAAATAACACTAAACTAGTTTACTAGTTTAGATAAGATCAGCATATGAAAAAAATATTTTTTATAGCAATTACAATGCGGTTAGTGGAAAATATACCTGATTATAAGGACATGGCAGCAGGTTAAACCGATGATTTTAGTTCACCAGATGATTGTCAATCAAACGCGCGCGACCCACATGGGCGGCGGCAAATATCCGGCATGAACGCCCTTCGGCCTTATCAATCATTTCCAGCGTATCGGTATCGCGGCAATCCACATAATCCACCTGTGAAAACCCCGCCTTCAGTAACGCTTTTGCGGCTTTCATACATTCGTCTATGGCAAATCCGCCTGCCGCTATATCGTAAGCCGCTTTTTTCAGGATCACGTTCAGTTTGCGGGCGGTTTCCAATTCTTCCGCGTTCAAATACCCGTTGCGTGACGATAATGCCAAACCGTATTCATCGCGCACGGTCGGCACGCCGTGAATGTCTGTTTCAATATCCAGATCACGGGCCAGCCGTTTGATCACCGCCAATTGCTGCCAGTCTTTTTCACCGAAAAACGCCACATCCGCATGGGCCTGGTTCAACAGTTTTGTAACCACTTGTGAAACCCCGTCCATATGGCCGGGGCGTGCAAGCCCGCACAGGCAATCGGTTAAGCCGTCGACAATCACGCGGGTTGAAAACCCTGCGGGGTACATTTCAGACGCGGACGGGATGAACATCGCATGCCCCCCCGCATCGGCAACCTTGGCACTGTCGGACTTTTCGGTTTTGGGATAACTGCCCAAATCCTCATGCGCACCGAACTGTGTCGGGTTGACGAAAATCGTGGTGATCACGCGGTCACATTCGTTCAGGGCCGCACGGACAAGGGCGATATGACCTGCGTGCATATTGCCCATCGTCGGCACCAAGCCAACGCGCAAACCCTTCGATTTCCAAGCCGCAACTTGTATGCGCATTTCTAGAACCGTGCGAAAGGTCTGGATTGTCATGTTTTCAACCCGGACAGATCCCAGCCGGTTTTTTCCGCCATCGCATCAAGCGCGCCCAGGCTTGCCTTTGACCAGTCCGCCGAGCGGCTGGCAAAGACGCAGGCTTGCGATTGCAAAATCAAGCCATCTGTCAATATTTTCAAATGGTTAGCTTCCAGCGTCGCACCGGATGAGGTGATATCGGCAATCGCCTCTGCCGTCAGGTTTTTGACCACGCCTTCGGTGGCACCCTGGCTGTCCACCAGTTGGTAATCCGCCACACCGCGCGTACGCAAGAAGCTGCGCACCAGATTGTGATACTTGGTAGCAATACGCAAACGGTAGCCGTGATTGGCGCGAAACTGTGCGGCAACCGCGTCCAGATCTTCAATGCAATCCACATCAATCCAGCCTTTGGGAACCGCTATAATCAGGTCAGCATGCCCGAAACCAAGTTCCTGCAAATTGACCACAACACGTTCCCATAACGGTAGTTTTTCATGGATCAGATCGGTGCCGGTTACGCCCAGATGAATGCGTCCCGCTTTCAGTTCACGCGGGATTTCCCCCGCTGACAACATCACCAGTTCGACCCCGTCAACGCCTGTGACAACGCCCGAATATTCGCGGTCACTGCCGGTGCGGGCCAGCGTTATACCGTGGCTTGCAAACCAGTCCATGGTTTTGGCCTGAAGCCGCCCTTTGGATGGTACACCAAGTTTCAAGCTGCTCATGATGCGTCCCCTACTATTGCCAATGCATCGGGGCGGATAACGCCACCGACGGCAGGAATAGACCGCCCCTGCCCCAGCACTTGTGTCATGGCATCGTAGCGCCCACCGCTGGAAACCGGATTTTCACCGTCAAAAAAGCCGAAGACGAAACCGTCGTAATATTCCATCGATGTCAGGCCAAAATTGGCCTCGAACGGCAAGGTATCTATATCCACACCTTTGGCCGCCATCGCGTTCAAGCGCGCTTCCAACCGGTCGACCGCCAGCGTAAAACCTTGCAATCTATCTTGCACCGCGCGCAATGCGTGCAACGCGTCCAAGGCAGGCCCGTGGACCGCCAGCAATTCTTCCAGAACTTCCACCTCGGCCGCAGGGATCGGGGCGGTTGCCGCATCATCATGCAGGCTTGCAACCCGCGCAAGAACCTCGGCCTGGCTGCGCACACCCAAAAATGGCCCAGCGGCAGCCATAACCGCCTTTGCGCTTTTCGCATTGACCTGTTTCAACAAGGAAGCCCGTGACGGAAGGTTATCAACCTTGCCACTATACCAGTCCAGCAACTGGCGAAAACGCGCAGGTCGCCATATCTGCCTTTTAAGACGTTCTTTGCGGCGATCTGTGGTTGTCAGCCCTTCAATTGCCGCCGTCAAAAGCCCGACATCACCCGTGGCCATGCGCAAATCATAAGGCTTTAAAATCTCGTGGAACAACGCGAACACTTCCGCGTCTGAGGCCGCAGGATCGTGGCGGTCGAACAATTCAAACCCGACTTGCAAATATTCCTTGGCACGTCCCGCACCCGGTTCCTGTTTACGCCAAACCGGACCGTTATAAGTGTAGCGCGCAGGTTCGGCGCCGTCCTTCATGTGCATCTGCACCACAGGCACGGTAAAGTCGGGCCGCAGCATTTGTTCGCCGTCCACAGGGTCATCCGTGACATAGGCGCGACCCCGAATATCTTCGCCATACAGGTCCAGCAGCACTTCCGCAGGTTGCAAGGCTTCAGCCTCAACCGGGATGGCACCCGCCCCGATAAAGGTGTTCGATAGGATGCCTGCCAGTGTTTTCACCGCTACAGGTGACATCAGCCTAAACCCTCGCTACGCGCAATCATCTTGCGGACTTCGTCTACCAGATCAGCGCGCTTAATTTCGATTTGTGCTGGTTGGGCTTTCCATTCCTCGGCCGTTTCAATTTCGGCTGACAGACGTGCGCCCAAGGCCAAATCCTTGATCTGCACGACACCCGCTTCTTTTTCATTGCCGCCTTCGATCACCGCTACAGGGCTTTCGCGTCTGTCGGCATATTTCAACTGGTTGCCAAAGTTCTTGGGATTGCCCAGATACACTTCCGCCCGAATGCCCGCATTGCGCAGCTCGGCGACCATTTCCTGATAATCGGCCATACGATCGCGATCCATCACAGTGACCACAACCGGCCCTTTGGATTTGGAACTGATCCGCCCTTTTTCACGCAAAGCGGCAAG
>DAOUQS010000275.1 GCA_030625465.1 Amylibacter sp.
CTCGAACACATGCACTGCCATGTCGGAACTGATATAAACCTCCCAACCCAGCTCACCTACATAGGATACCCGGTGCACACGCGCCAGCCCCATGCCGATCTCGATTTCCTGCGCGGTGCCGAACGGATTAACCTCATTCGAAAAATCGTTAGGTGACACCAATTGCAGCAATTTGCGCGCATTCGGCCCCATTACAGCCAACACAGCTTCGCCAGAGGTCACGTCCGTAATCACCACATGAAAATCACCCATATTACGGCGCATCCATATCTCGTCACTGATCCTTGTGATCGACGGTGTCACCACCAGATAGACGGTTTCCGACAGGCGTGTAACGGTTACATCCGCCTCGATCCCGCCGCGATTATTCAAAAATTGCGTATAGACAATTTTACCTGTGGGTACGGACATATCCGCCCCACAAACATAGTTCAAAAATGCTTCGGCATCCGGGCCTTCAACCCGCAGCTTGCCAAATGAGGTCATGTCATACATGCCAACATTTTCACGCACCGCACGGTGTTCAGCGGCGGAATTATCAAACCAGTTCTGCCGTTTCCAGCTATACTTGTATTCCCGTTCCTGCCCTTCATCGGCAAACCAGTTCGGCCGCTCCCAACCGGCGATTTCACCGAATACCGCACGGTTTGCGTCCATATGCGCATGGAAAGGCGACCGTCTAATACCACGCGCTGTGGCCTTTTGGCGGTAGGGGAAATGATCCGCATAAAGCAGGCCCAGCGTTTCCTTGGATCGCTCAAACAAATAGCGTTTGTTGCCCTGAAACGGCTCCATTCGGGACACATCTACATCGCCCAGATCAAACGGTTTTTCACCACCGTCCATCCATTGCGCCAAGGCCATACCGGCCCCGCCTGCGGATTGGATCCCGATAGAATTGAACCCTGCGGCCACCCAGAAGTTATCCACTTCCGGCGACTGCCCCAGATGATAGGCATCATCAGGCGTAAAACTTTCAGGCCCGTTGAAAAACGTGTGAATACCCGCTTCTGCCAGCAATGGCAGACGGTTGCAGGCCGCTTCAAGAATGGGCTCAAAGTGGTCAAAATCTTCCGGCAACTGATCAAATTCAAAACTGTCGGGAATACCATTCATGCCCCAAGGCTTTGCATTTGGTTCAAACGCGCCCAGCAGATATTTACCCGCATCCTCTTTGTAATACGCGCATTCATCAGGCACCCGCAACACCGGCATCTGGGCCAGACCCTTGATCGGTTCGGTCACGATATAGAAGTGTTCACAAGCATGCAGCGGCACGTTGACACCAGCCATCTTGCCCACATCCTGCCCCCACATACCAGCGCAGTTAACCACCATATCCGCAGCGATTTCACCCTGATCACCGTTTTCATCTTGCCACTGAACCCCTGTTACACGGCGACCATTTCTAGTCATACCTGTCACTTTGATCCGCTCTTTGATCAAGGCACCACGCAAGCGCGCGCCCTTGGCCAAAGCAAGTGCGATATTTGCAGGATCAGCTTGTCCGTCGGTTGGCAGGTATATGCCCGATTTCACGCCATCAATATTCAGATGCGCGTAGCGTTCCTTGACTTCCTTGGCGCTAATCTCTTCAACCGGCACGCCAAAAGCGCGACCCATTGCGGCCTGCCTGAACAATTCTTCCTGACGTTCTTCGGTCAAGGCCACGGTGATTGATCCAACCTGGCGCATACCTGTGGCCACACCGGTTTCCGCTTCCAGACCCAGATACAAATCAGCCGAGTAACTTGCCAAGCGTGTCATATTGGATGATGCCCGCAACTGTCCGATCAGCCCCGCGGCATGCCATGTGGTGCCCGATGTCAGTTGTTTGCGTTCCAGCAAAACGACATCTTTCCAGCCGAGCTTGGCCAGATGATAGGCCACAGAACAGCCGATCACTCCACCACCGATGATGACAACGCGGGCATATTTTGGTAGGTTTGACATGGCTGGTTATTCCTTTGAAAATTTCTGCGCCAAAAGTGCGATATGGGCGGGGCCAACTTCACAACAGCCCCCGATAATGGTTGCGCCTGCTTCAACCCATTTTTGGGCAAAATCAGCATAGGCTTCAGGCCCCAGATCTTTGCGGGCTTCCAATTCGTCAACTGTCGCGCCCACATGATCGAACGTATCCACAATGCCGACAAACCCGTTGGCATAGGCCCCGACAGGAATGTCGTGGCCAACCAGCAACGGCACCGCAGTTGTAACGGCTTCGGGAACCGAGCAGTTCACCAGAACCGCCGCAGGTTTATAGTCTTTCAAAAGCGGCAAAACATCTGTCAGGTTTTCGCCAGATCGCAGCTTGGTACCGTCCTTGTCATCAACAGACAGCGCCAGCCAGACAGGTTTTCCAAAGCCCGATGACCCCATCAAAGCACCACGGGCCTGATCAACCGAAGACATGGTTTCAAACAAAAACAAATCAACAAAATCCGTCTGAATTTTGCAAATGTTACGATAGATTTCCGCCGCCTCTTGCGCAGGCGGGCT
The DNA here is from genome assembly GCA_030625465.1 of Amylibacter sp. GTDB lineage: Bacteria > Pseudomonadota > Alphaproteobacteria > Rhodobacterales > Rhodobacteraceae > Amylibacter. The sequence continues at coordinate 2,503 of DAOUQS010000275.1, forward strand.
TTTATCAGGCTGATAGGAAAATCCAAGCGGCCCAAGTGCCCCCGCGACCAGACCAGACCCATGCGCATCACGCGCATCAACCGCTTGCTGGCAGGCCAGCTGTTGCAACAGGGTCAACCGATCCGCCAAACCATGTGGCACCAAACGATCCGGTAAAACAGAATACGTATTGGTCGTGGCAATTTGCGCGCCTGCCGCGAAATATTCATCATGCACCGCACGCACCATTTCAGGATTATCCAGCAAAGCCTGTAT
>DAOUQS010000122.1 GCA_030625465.1 Amylibacter sp.
GCGTGCATTGCTGGGGTCAGGCTCGATTTTTTGACGTAGACGGTAGATGTGGGTTTCCAGTGTGTGGGTTGTAACGCCCGCATTATAACCCCAAACCTCATGCAGCAGCACATCGCGTGCCACAACGCCGTCTTGGGCGCGGTACAGGAACTTAAGAATATTGGTTTCTTTTTCGGTCAGCCGCACTTTTTTGTCGTCTTCGGTAATCAGCATTTTTGCCGCCGGTTTGAACGTATACGGGCCAAGTGTGAAAACGGCATCCTCTGATTGTTCATGCTGGCGCAATTGCGCACGCAGGCGGGCCAGAAGAACCGGGAACTTGAACGGTTTTGACACGTAATCATTGGCGCCGGCGTCCAGGCCCAAAATAGTATCCGCATCGGTATCGTGGGCCGTCAGCATCACAACCGGGCATTTCACGCCTTGTTTGCGCATCAAACGACACAGTTCACGCCCATCCATATCGGGCAGGCCGACATCAAGGATTACAAGATCGTATATCGCCTCTTTGGCCTTATTCAGGCCTGATGCGCCGTCTTCTGCTTCAAACACGTCGAAATCTTCGGTCAACACAAGTTGATCCGCAAGCGCTTCGCGTAGGTCGGCATCATCGTCGACCAGCAGGATTTTTTTCAGGTTGCTCATAATGCGCACTCCATTTCTTAACTCTAACTTGTGTTCTTTTCACGGTTTCGGCAAGAGTAAGAATACAAAACTCACAGGCTCGTGTCGCTATTGTGAGATTTGTTTCATATTTTGTGGATGCAGGATATAGAAAGTATCTGAATTGTCGTAACTTCCAAGGGCACCAAATGGCTATTTTGTTAACAGTCGCGGAACAAATTGCCCGTATGCGGGCTGATTTGCGTATGGGTGTGCCGATTTTGGTGTCCAATGGCGCAACCGTATGGATGGCGGCGGCAGTTGAAACACTGCACGCGGACCGCTTGAAGCATTTCAGGGATTATTCCAGCACTTTGGAGTTGGCAATTACCGAGCGGCGGGCAAAAACCCTGTCGGCAAGGGTGTATGACGGTGATTTGGCCCGTATTCTGGTGCCGAACGCGGCTGATATAGGCTGGTTGCGATCTGTGGCTGATCCGGTTGATGACCTGCAAAACCCGATGAAAGGCCCGTTTGCGCCAATTCGCGAGGGCGATTGCGAGCCGCATCGTTTGGTTTTGATGATTTGCAAACAGGCGCGATTGTTGCCTGCGGCGGTGCTTGTGCAAATTACAGCCGAAGCGGCGAATGAATTAAGTTATTTGCACCGTTTGCCGCTCGAATCAATCGGGCCGTGTTTGCGTAAAAGCAGCCCTTTGGCGCTGGTTTCGGCCGCAAATGTGCCATTGAGCGTATCGAAACAGGTCAAGGTGCATGTGTTTCGCCCCGATGATGGCGGGATTGAACATTATGCCATGGTCATCGGCAGTCCGCTGCGCAGTGAACCGGTGCTGTCGCGATTGCATTCCGCATGTTTCACAGGGGATATTCTGGGTTCGCTGAAATGTGATTGCGGGCCGCAGTTAAGTGCCGCGATGCACCAGATTGCGGCGTACGGATCAGGCGTGCTGCTTTATATGAACCAAGAGGGGCGCGGTATCGGGCTGGCCAATAAAATGCGTGCCTATGCGTTACAGGCCCAGGGTTTCGATACGGTCGAGGCCAATCACCGGCTGGGGTTTGAAGATGACGAGCGTGATTTTATGTTGGGGGCCGAGATGCTGAAATCCCTTGGCTTTAGCGCGGTCCGGTTGATGACTAATAATCCGAAAAAGGTCGAGCGGATGAATGCGGCGGGTGTCACCGTGGTAGAACGTGTTCCCCTGCAAGTGGGGCATAACCCGCTGAATAAAGATTATCTGGCGACCAAGGCAAAGAAAAGCGGGCATTTGTTGTGAACCCGTGTTTTGACGATTTGGTTGTCGGGCGTTGGGGCGCGCGATTTCGCGGTGTGAACCTGCCTTGTTCCATCGGGCGTGGCGGTATCGGTCAAAAACGTGGCGAGGGCGATGGCATTACACCTGTTGGTGTATTTCATTTGGCCGCGATAAAAACCCGTGCTGACCGGCTTTTATTCCATACGCGGGATCTACCGCAAAAAGCTATTCGCATTGCCGATATATGGTCGGACGACCCGGATGATCCTGAATATAATCACGGGGCCTATGGGCCTGATTACCCATATAGCCATGAAAAACAGTATCGTTCCGATCCGTTATACGATGCGTTCGGCATTCTGGATTTCAACTGGCCTGATGCGGTTGCAGGTGCCGGAAGTGCTATTTTTATGCATGTTTGGCGCAAGCCGCGCCATCCGACAGAAGGCTGCATTGCGTTTGACCGCAAGGTGCTGATCTGGATATTCCAGAATTGGCAAGCAAGGTCGCGGGTGATTATTTGTTAATAAGTGCGTGCGCCGAAGATGGCAGAGCCGACACGCACATGGGTGGCCCCCAATGCAATCGCGCGTTCAAAATCACTGCTCATGCCCATTGAAAGATCCGTCAGCCCGTTGCGCTGGGCAATTTTGCGCAGCAAGGCGAAGTGAAGTGACGCTTCCTCATCCACAGGCGGGATCACCATCAGGCCAATGATGGGTAAATCCAGATCACGACATTCTTTGATAAAAACATCCGCATCCGCAGGCATAACACCTGCTTTTTGCGGCTCTTCACCGGTATTGATCTGGATAAACATATCGGGTGATTTGCCTTGCGCCTGAATTTCAGCAGCCAGTTTTCGGGCCAGCTTGGGGCGGTCTACGGCGTGGATCGCATCAAACAGTGCAACGGCATTTTTGACTTTATTGGTTTGCAGCGGGCCGATCAGATGCACCTTCACATCCGCAAATTGTTCTTTGAAAGCAGGCCACTTACCTTCTGCCTCTTGTACTTTGTTTTCACCGAACAGGCGATGGCCTTGTTCAAGAACGGCCTGAACCCGTGTATCCGGCTGTACTTTCGATACAGCGATTAATCGGGTGCTGCCGGCGGTACGACCGGCCAGTTCTTCAGCTTTTTGAATGCGGGTTTTAATTTCTGAAAGTGACATAAAGCCTTTTTGCAGTGCTGTTGCAAATTGGTAAACCCCAAAATGAATGGACGTGTATTTGGCTGGATCAGCGGGCCCATGTTAAAAAAGCCTTGTTCGCTTAAAAACTACGCGGTAGATGTTGGATGAAAAATTCAAAGGGTTACCTGATAATGTTGAGTGGAATATCTAATAAGCTGGTGCTTTTACTTGTCTCGACAACCCTTACGGCCTGCGGCGGTTTCAATAGCGGTGGTTCTTCAACCGGATCGTTCGGTGGCTCAAGCGGGTCATCATCTGGCGGCAAGACACAAAGGACGACTGTAAAGGTTGATGATCCCTCGAAGCATGAAGTTCCTATGAATGCGCACGAAAAACAAAAGGCGGGTGCGCCGCCGCTGGATCTGAACAAGCTGTTTAACCCGGACAATGATAACTCTGACATTCACGTAAATAAATACCTGTGGGAAGCCACTTTGGAAACATTAAGCTTCTTACCTATTGAAGCGGCTGATCCGTTTTCCGGTGTTGTCGTTATGGGATGGGGCCGCGCGCCCGGCTCTTCAACAGATTTTCGTGCAACGATTTTAATTCAGGATCCGGCTTTGGAAGCAGGCTCGTTGAAGGTTGCCATGCAAAAGCGCGGTGGGCCCGCAAGTGCGGAAACCAACCGGCAGATTGAAGATGCCATTCTTACGCGCGCACGCCAGTTGCGTATTCAGGGTGTAAAGCGGCGTTAAGCCCTTTTCGTTCGCTTGAATTAAGGTTAAATCGACAACGCCGGGCCAATTGCCTGGCGTTAAACGTATAAGGGTAAAGTTATGTCACGGTACAACGCAAAAGTTGTGGAGCCTAAATGGCAAGACGCGTGGAACAGCGCAGAGGTTTTCAAAGCGGAGCGTGATGAAACGCGTGAGAAATATTACGTGTTGGAAATGTTCCCGTACCCTTCGGGCCGTATCCATATGGGGCATGTGCGCAATTACACGATGGGTGATGTGGTGGCACGTTACAAATCCGCACAAGGCTTCAACGTGTTGCACCCGATGGGCTGGGATGCGTTCGGGATGCCTGCGGAAAATGCCGCGATGGAAAAAAAGGTGCATCCGGGCGATTGGACCTATCAGAATATCGCGGATATGCGCGGGCAGCTGAAACCGTTGGGCCTGTCGATAGACTGGTCGCGTGAATTTGCCACCTGTGATCCAGAGTATTATGGCCAACAACAAGCGATGTTCATCGACATGATGGGCAAAGATCTGGTTTATCGTAAAAATGCTGTGGTCAACTGGGACCCTGTGGACATGACCGTGCTGGCCAATGAACAGGTTGAAGGCGGGCGCGGCTGGCGTTCCGGCGCACTGGTTGAACGCAAAGAGCTAACGCAGTGGTTCTTTAAAATCTCTGATTTTTCAGAAGAGCTGTTGGGCGCTTTGGATGGTCTGTCCGAATGGCCTGAAAAAGTGCGGACCATGCAAAAGAACTGGATTGGCAAAAGCCAAGGGCTGCAATTCAATTTCAACATGGTGGATGCCCCGACGGGTTTTGAACAGCTGGAAGTTTACACAACGCGGTCCGATACTTTGTTTGGGGCCAGCTTTGCCGCGATTTCATGCGATCACCCTTTGGCTAAAGCTTTGGAAAGTGATCCGAAAATTGCCGCGTTCAACGAAGAGTGCCGCCAGTTGGGCACAACGGAAGAGGCATTGGAGACGGCAGAGAAGAAGGGTTATGACACCGGGTTGAAAGTGGTGCATCCGTTTGAAGCCGGTTGGGAATTGCCGGTTTATATTGCCAACTTTGTTTTGATGGGCTACGGCACCGGTGCGATTTTCGGCTGTCCCGCACATGACCAGCGCGATCTGGATTTTGCCCGTAAAGACGTTCTGGTGGTGACACCTGTTGTTTGTGATGAAGCGCAGGACCCCGACACGTTTTCCATTGGGACAGAAGCCTATCTTGACGCTGGCCGCATTATCAATTCGCGTTTTCTGGATGGGTTGTCCGTTGAGGACGCCAAACTGGAAGTGAACAAACGTATTGAAAAAATGGGTCTGGGTGAAGCCAAGACCAATTACCGTTTGCGCGACTGGGGTGTGTCAAGGCAGCGTTATTGGGGCTGTCCAATCCCTGTGGTGCATTGTGACGGATGCGGTGTGGTTCCCGAGAAAAAGGAAAACCTGCCGATTGAGCTGCCCAAGGATGTAACCTTTGAGCGCCCCGGTAATCCGCTGGACCGGCATGATGTCTGGCGTAATTGTGCTTGCCCGAAATGCGGCAAACCTGCCCTGCGTGAAACCGACACGATGGATACGTTCGTGGACAGTTCATGGTATTATGCCCGCTTCACTAATGCGCGTGCAGATACGCCAACGGTGGCTGAAGATGTGGCCTACTGGATGAATGTGGACCAGTATATCGGGGGTGTTGAACACGCGATTTTGCATCTGCTTTATTCGCGGTTCTTTGCGCGTGCGATGAATATAACGGGGCATTTGCCGAAAGAAGCGGTTGAGCCGTTCAATGCATTGTTTACCCAAGGCATGGTGTGCCACGAGACATATAAAGGCCCTGACGGTAAATGGCTGACCCCTGATCAGGTGAAGCCGGTTGCGGGTGGCGGGTATGAAACCTTGGATGGGCAGCCTGTTGCGGTTGGGCCGTCGATCAAGATGTCGAAGTCTAAGAAAAACGTTGTCGATCCCGATGATATTATCGACCAGTACGGTGCCGATACCGCACGTTGGTTCGTGATGTCCGACAGCCCGCCCGAGCGGGATGTTGAATGGACGGCGGCAGGGGCTGATGCGGCATGGAAGCACCTGCAACGGGTTTGGCGGATAGCAGACGAGATTAGTCAAAGTGCTGACACGGGAACGGTGGACGCGAAAGAAGCGTTAGCGCTGCAAAAAGCCATGCACCGTGCGATAGACGTTGTAACAGGTGGCATTGAAGGCTTTGCCTTCAACAAAGCCGTGGCGGGACTTTATCAGTTGACCAATGCGCTGGCGAAATCGAAGGCTGATAAAGCCACGAAGATTGAAGTCATGAAAACCATGGCGCAGATGATGCAGCCGATGACACCGCATTTGGCCGAAGAAATATGGACGCTTATGGGTGGCACAGGACTGGTGGCGCAGGCCCCTTGGCCCACGCTTGATCCTGCCATGTTGATGGATGATACAGTAACGCTTCCGATCCAGATCAATGGCAAGCGGCGCGATGAGATTGAGGTTTCTGCCGATATATCCAAGGAAGAGCTTGAAAAAATTATTCTGGCGCATGACACTGTTCTACGTGCATTGGATGGCAATGCGCCGAAAAAACTGATCATTGTTCCGGGAAGAATTGTGAATGTCGTTATTTAACCGCCGTAAAATACTG
>DAOUQS010000008.1 GCA_030625465.1 Amylibacter sp.
AAGGTTGTTTTGAACGGTGCAGGTGCTGCCGGTATTGCATGTCTGGAACTGATCAAGGCAATGGGCGCCAAGCACGATAATTGCGTAATATGTGATACAAAAGGTGTGATTTACCAGGGACGTACGGAAGGTATGAACCAATGGAAATCTGCCCATGCGATTGTAACCGATAAGCGCACATTGCTGGAAGCGATGACCGGTGCCGATGTTATGCTGGGCGTATCTGCCAAAGGCGCTGTTACACCGGAAATGGTCAAGGCAATGGCGCCAAATCCGGTAATTTTTGCAATGGCGAACCCCGATCCGGAAATAACACCGGAAGAGGCCCATGCCGTGCGCCCCGATGCAATTGTTGCGACCGGACGTTCGGATTATCCAAACCAGGTAAATAATGTGCTTTGTTTCCCGTACCTTTTCCGTGGTGCATTGGACATTCATGCGCGTTCAATTAACGAGGAAATGAAAATTGCCTGTGCGCATGCATTGGCGGCACTGGCGCAAGAAGATGTTCCCGACGAAGTGGCGCTGGCGTACGGCAAAAAACTGAAATTTGGCCCAGAATATATTATTCCCACGCCTTTTGATCCGCGTTTGATTCACATCATTCCCCCAGCCGTTGCCAAGGCCGGTATGGAAACCGGTGTTGCGCGGCGTCCGATCATAGATATGGATGCTTATGAGTTTGATTTGCGCTCACGGCTGGACCCTGTCGCATCTATTTTGCAGGCTATGTTTGTTAGGGCTAAAAGCATTCAGGCGCGGATGTTGTTTGCCGAAGGCCATGACCCCAAGGTATTGAAAGCGGCCGTTACCTATGCGCGATCCGGCTTGGGCGAAGCTGTTGTTGTTGGCCGTGAGGCTGATATCAAGATGAAGTTGGCTGAAGCGGGAATGGCTGATGCATTTGACGATATTGAAATTACCAATGCCGCCGTTTGTGAACATTTAGAAGTCTATAAGGAATTTTTGTATAACCGTTTGCAGCGCAAGGGTTATGATATGCTTGATGTTCACAAGCTGGCATCGCGCGACCGCCATGTCTTTGCGGCCTTGATGGTAGAGCATGGCCACGTGGATGCGATGGTGACAGGGGCTACCAAAAAATCTGCCCATGTGATGCGCTTGTTGAACCATGTTTATGATGTGGCACCCGGTGACGGGGTTGTTGGTGTGAATGCGGTGCTTAACAAGGGGCGCATGGTTTTGGTTGCCGATGCGCTGGTAAATGAATGGCCGGATGAAAACGATCTGGCTGATATCGCCGAGCATGCCGCCAAAGTTGCGCGCAATATGGGGATGGAGCCACGCGTTGCCTTTGTAAGCTTCTCGAACTTTGGTTACCCGCCATCTGAACGCGCCGTTAAAATGAAACTTGCGGCCGAGGTGCTGGACAAGCGTGGCGTTAATTTTGAATACGAAGGTGAGATGACGGTAGATGTGGCGCTTAATACAAAAACGCAGGAAAACTATCCGTTTAGCCGCTTAACAGGGCCGGCCAATATTCTGGTTATGCCGGCACGCCATTCTGCATCAATATCCGTGAAAATGATGCAGGAACTGGGTGGGGCCACTGTTATCGGGCCGATTATGTCCGGTATTGAAAAGCCAATTCAGCTGTGTTCGGTATCATCATCTTCAAACGATATTCTGAATATGGCGGTTATGGCGTCGTGTGATACGGAAAGAATGAAAGGTCGTTAACCTTTCATTCCTTCCCAAAACCCTTTGACCTTGCCAAAAAAGTTTTGACTTTCAGGGCTGTTGTTTTTGCCCATGGATGCAAATTCTTTTAGCAGTTCTTTTTGCTTTGGTGATAAATTAACCGGGGTTTCGACGCTTATTTCCAGGAATAAATCACCCTTTGCACTGCTGCGCAAACCGGGCATGCCTTTGCCCTTTAGGCGCATTTGTGTGCCGGATTGCGAACCAGAGGGGATTTTTACACGGCTTTTTCCGCCATCTATTGTCGGCACCTCTATTTCACCACCCAACGCGGCCGTGGTCATTGTAACCGGTATGCGGCAGTAAATATTTGGCCCTTCACGTTCAAATATATCGTGGTCGTTAACTTCGATGAAAATATATAGGTCACCTGTGGGGCCACCGCGCGATCCTGCTTCGCCTTCTCCGGCAAGCCGAATACGCGTACCTGTTTCCACACCGGCAGGAATATTGACACTTAAAGAGCGTTCGCGTTGCTGGCGACCGGATCCTGAACAAGTGTTACAGGGGTTCGTGATGATATTGCCGCGTCCGTTACATGTAGGGCAAGCGCGCTCTACGGTGAAAAACCCTTGCTGGGCACGGACTTTTCCCATGCCGGAACATGTCGGGCAGGTAGAGGGTTCGGATCCGTTTTCGGCACCGGTTCCAGAACAACCTTCACAGTTTACTGATGCATTAACCTTGATGGTTTCGTGCTTCCCTGAAAAGGCTTCTTCCAGGCTAACCGATAGATTGTAGCGTAAATCAGAGCCGCGCGCTGGGCGTTGTGAGCCACCGCGCCCTGTGAAGTCGCCAAACAAGTCATCGAAAACATCTGAAAAGGCAGAGCCAAAGTCGGGGCCGCCACCACGGCCTCCAAAACCACCGCCAGCACCCATACCACCTTCAAATGCGGCATGACCGTAGCGATCGTAGGCAGCTTTTTTGTCAGGATCTTTCAGACAGTCGTAAGCTTCGTTTACTTCTTTGAATTTGGTTTCAGCGGTATCATCACCCTTATTGCGGTCGGGGTGAAGTTCCATTGCCTTCTTGCGAAATGCTTTTTTGATCTCGGCAGCAGATGCGCCTTTGGTAATACCTAGCTGATCATAGTAATCACGTTTAGACATAGTTCCTCCTAATCGCAAAAAGCTGGCCTGAAAACAGGCCAGCGATTAGCGAAAGGCAGGTAAGATCGAATTACCGATCTTCCTTACCAAGATCTTCAAAGTCAGCATCAACGATATCTTCGTCTACACCGCGGGGGCCTTCATCTGTTTCACCATAGCCTTCTGGGGCTTCTGGTTCTGCAGCTTCTGCCGTGGCTTTGTAGATAGCTTCGCCAAGCTTCATTGCTGCTTCGGTCACATCTTGCGTGCGGGCTTTAATCTTGCCTGCATCGTCTGTTTCCAAAGCTTCGTTCAGCACTTTGATGGAAAGTTCGATCACTTCAATCGTTGTTGGATCAACCTTGTCGCCATGTTCTTCCACCGCTTTTTCGGTGCTGTGGATCAGACCCTCGGCACTGTTTTTCGATTCAACAAGCTCTTTGCGTTCTTTATCCGCTTCAGCATTTTCTTCAGCTTCTTTGACCATATTTTCAATATCGTCATCAGATAGGCCACCAGAGGCTTGGATAGTGATTTTGTGCTCTTTATTGGTGCCTTTGTCCTTAGCGGAAACGGATACGATACCATTGGCGTCAATATCGAAGGTTACTTCGATTTGTGGCAAGCCACGCGGCGCAGGTGGAATATCCTCTAGGTTAAACTGGCCCAGGATTTTATTATCCATGGCCATTTCACGTTCACCTTGGAACACACGAATGGTCACAGCGTTTTGATTATCTTCCGCAGTTGAGAAGATCTGTGATTTTTTCGTTGGGATGGTTGTGTTGCGGTCAATAAGGCGTGTGAATACGCCGCCCAGAGTTTCAATTCCCAAAGACAACGGCGTGACATCCAGAAGAACAACGTCTTTAACGTCACCTTGCAGAACACCGGCTTGAATTGCGGCACCCATGGCCACAACCTCATCAGGGTTTACACCTTTGTTTGGCTCTTTACCGAAGAATTTAGAAACCTCTTCCATTACTTTAGGCATACGCGTCATACCGCCAACCAAAATAACTTCGTCAATTTCACCTTTTGAGATGCCGGCATCTTTCAAAGCGGCTTCGCATGGCTTCATAGAGCGTTTGATTAGGTCAGCAACCAGGCTTTCCAGTTTTGCGCGTGTCAACTTCAGCACAAGGTGCAAAGGCTGGCCGCCTTTTGGGTCCATGGAAATAAACGGCTGGTTGATCTCGGTCTGTGTTGAAGACGAAAGCTCGATTTTGGCTTTTTCTGCCGCTTCTTTCAAGCGTTGCAGTGCCATTTTGTCTTTCATCAAATCGACGCCGGTCTCTTTTTTGAACTCGCTCGCCAGATATTCGACAATGCGTATGTCAAAGTCTTCACCACCAAGCATTGTATCGCCATTTGTGGATTTTACTTCAAACAGGCCATCGTCGATTTCCAGAATGGAAACGTCGAACGTACCGCCGCCAAGGTCATAAACCGCGATGGTTTTTGTGCCTTCTTTGTCCAAGCCATAGGCAAGGGCCGCCGCAGTTGGTTCGTTTATAATACGCAGAACTTCAAGACCGGCAATTTTACCCGCATCTTTTGTTGCCTGGCGCTGGGCGTCATTGAAGTAAGCAGGCACAGTGATAACCGCTTCTGATACTTCTTCACCCAGATATGCCTCGGCTGTTTCTTTCATTTTTTGCAATATGAAAGCAGAAACTTGTGATGGCGAGTATTTTTCGCCGCGCACTTCAATCCATGCATCGCCAGAGCCGCCATCAATGACGTTATATGGTAAATGCTTTAATGCTTTGGTCAGTAATTTGTCGTCTTTACGACGGCCAATCAGACGTTTTACCGCAAACAGAGTGTTTTCTGAATTTGTGACAGCTTGGCGTTTTGCCGCTTGACCCACAAGGCGCTCATCATCCGTAAATGCTACGATTGACGGGGTTGTGCGGCCCCCTTCGGAGTTTTCAATCACTTTTGGCTGAGAGCCATCCATGATGGCCACGCAAGAGTTTGTTGTTCCTAGGTCAATGCCTATTACTTTGCCCATTTGGCTTTCCTTTCTCGGCGATTATGGAGCTTAGGCCCGCTAGCGGCACCTAAACCCGATCCCAAAAGAAACCGTTCGTCGGCTCTTTAGTACCAGTTGTATATATGTTCCGAATTTCACAACATCAACACCACATATGCAAGTTTTTTAAGAATCTGTTGCAGTTAATATTTAAAGGCCTAACGGGTCATAAATATTATACTTTGGGTGGCTGAATTATTATTAACGTTTAGACCAGCTTTCGGATACGTATTTGCGCGCCCAATGCTCTAGCATGATGCCTAAAACAAGAAATACAAGCGATAGAATGATGGGGTAATTTATATCGGTAACGCGCGCATTGTAATTAATAAAAGTATACCCCCGCGCCTGGTCAATTGCATGAAACAGGGGGTTCCAGGTAAACATTGGCAAAATAAAGCCAGGCAATGTGCTGGCCAGAAGCATTTTGCCGCTGAAAATCATATTTGCGCGCCGATAAAAAGTTGACAATAGAACGATTACGGAAGGGGCATAGGGACTTAGTGCCAAGAATAACAGGCCTATTGAAACTCCTGATAGCCACGCAATGAAAAAACAGAAAATAAAACCTTTAAAGTTATAAAAAACAATGGGCTCAATCAATGTGTGGGCAATAAGTAAAACAATGCCCATTGAAAGTATCTGGATATAAAGTGAAGAAAGGGCAGAGGATAATATCAGCAACAAAGTTGAAACCGGGGCATGTTTTAACATAGGGTTTGTAGCACCACCCGAGCCTGATATTTTTGCCACGGCTTTATTATGTGTCATGAACAAAAATATACCGGACATCAGAAATAGTACAAAGTTACCTCGCACCACGGCGCCGCGCATGTTTAGGACGGTAATCATGACATAAAACATGGCAACCATCATCATGGCTCTCATAACCTCTTTAATCAAGCCGCGCAAAGCATTCCCGTCGGATTGCCGAATGTCGCTTACAATTGTAAAATACAGCAACTTGAAAAAATTCCATGTGCCGATCAAAAATCTAGACATGTGCGTGTATACCTGCTTTCGAAGACTGCTCTGTGTATTGCCGTTTCTTATAAAATAGATATTAAGATGAATATTGTTCTGAAGCAAGAAAAGCCAACTTTATGGGAAAGTCAGGGAATGTCAGCAATTAATAAGAATGTATTATCTAAAGAAATGCGCCGTTTGTCGCTTGAAGCGGGGCGGGCTATTATGGAAATCTACAAGTCGGATAAATTTGAAGTAAAAACAAAGTCGGATGCAAGCCCTGTAACTATTGCCGATGAAACAGCCGACAAGATTATATACGATGGTCTGGCTAAGTGTTTTCCCGATGTGGTCATTGTTACAGAAGAGCAAAGTGAAACGCATAAAAACACAGCAGATACGTTTTTGATCGTTGACCCGCTAGACGGGACAAAAGAATTTATCCATAGGCGCGGCGATTTCACCGTGAACATAGCATATGTGGAAAATGGTAATCCGGTGATGGGTGTTGTTTACGCACCGGCTAAAGACCGGTTGTTTATTATAGATGAAAACGGCAAATCATTTGAAGAGATGGCCCCTTTTGACGAAAATGTTGTCGGTGAACGCAAAGCTTTGCATGTCGGTACGCCCGATCAGGAAAAGCTTATCGTCGTCGCATCAAAATCACATCGTGATCAGGCAACGGATGACTATATCAACAAGTATAATGTGGAAGATATGCGCAGTGCGGGTTCATCACTGAAGTTCTGTCTGGTTGCGACGGGCGAGGCGGACTTATACCCGCGTTTAGGCCGTACTATGGAGTGGGATACCGCGGCAGGTCAGGCAGTGTTGCAAGGTGCCGGCGGCAAGGTTGTTCGTTTTGATAATCATGAAACACTGACATATGGAAAAAACATCTTTGAAAACCCGTTTTTCATTGCATATGCCCCCGGGATTGCTTTGCAAATGGCCTAAAGCGTGAACTGAAAAGATTACAAATAAAGAAAAATCAACTATTACGTTTCAAATTTGGCGCTATGGCCGTAAAATAACCTAAATTGTGCAATAGGAAATTCATATTTCAATTGTAATAGTGGTTTATCGAGTAATTTAGAACCGCCCAAAAAGGTAAAAGTAATGAAAACGAAAGTTACAAAAGCAATATTTCCCGTTGCGGGTATGGGAACACGGTTTCTTCCGGCAACGAAATCGATCCCGAAAGAAATTCTTTCATTGGTTGATCGCCCCTTGATTCAATACGCTATTGATGAAGCGCGTGATGCGGGAATAACCGAGTTTATTTTTGTGACATCGCGTGGCAAAGGCGCTTTGGAGGATTATTTTGATTCCGCACCGCAGCTAGAACAGGTTTTGCGCAAGAAAAATAAAATTGAATTGCTTGAAGAATTGAAACGCTCCACAATGGATAGCGGCGAAATCGTTTATGTTCGCCAAAGAGAGGCGTTGGGGTTGGGTCATGCCGTATGGTGTGCGCGCCGCTTAATTGCGAATGAACCTTTTGCCGTGATCTTGCCGGACGATGTTATTGCCGCTGATAAGCCGTGTCTGAAGCAAATGGTAGATGCGTATGAAAATACCGGCGGCTGTATGGTCGCGGCAATGGAGGTTCCCCCACAAAAAGCATCTGCATATGGTTTGCTTGATGTCAAAGAAGACATGGGATCACTGTTGAAAATTAACGGAATGGTTGAAAAACCGAAACCAGAAGATGCACCGTCAAATCTGGCGGTTATCGGTCGCTATATTCTAACACCAGATGTTTTGACGAATCTGGGCAATTTGAAAAAAGGTGCTGGTGGCGAGATTCAACTGACCGATGCTATTGCGTTGGAAGTTGAAAAGGGCAACGATGTTTACGGCTTCAGATTTGACGGGCAACGCTATGATTGTGGCTCTAAATCCGGATTTTTGCAGGCAACCATTGCATTTGCCCTTTCGCGTCCTGAATTGCATGATGAGCTGATGGATTTTCTTGCGGAAACCGTAAGTTCACGCCGCGCAGCCCAATAGGATACCAATAATTATCATTTAACGAAATTCCGATCCTGTGATAGGGTCGGAATGGTACTGCCGTAAATAAATGGATCGGGTTTATATACTTGGCACTGATATTGTGAATTGGGTTGGCGATGAAGACCAACGGTGAATATTGGCAGGCATATAAGTTGCGCTGGAAGCGCCGCAAATTGCTATATCGTGCCATAAGAAAATGCCATCAACTTAAATCTGTCATTAACCGGACCAAGGATATAAGGCCTGATACAATCCTTTGCGCGGCGACCGTGCGAAATGAGATTGTCCGCCTGCCTTATTTTTTGGCACACCACCGTAAGGTGGGCGTTGGCCATTTTCTGTTTATTGATAATGACAGCGATGACGCCACGCTGGAATATTTGCGCAAACAGCCGGACGTTTCATTGTGGGCCACCCCGAACAGTTACAAAGAATCCCGGTTCGGTATCGATTGGATTACATGGCTGCAAATGAAATATGCCCATGGGCACTGGTGTCTGACGCTGGATGCGGATGAAATATTTGTGTATCCGAACTGGGCTAAGTGTAACCTGAGCGAACTGACGGGCTGGCTGGATACCCAAGGTGCCTCCGCGATGTCGGCACTTATGTTGGATATGTATCCCAAAGGGCCGCTGAGCAGTGTAAAATATGAACAAAATGCTGATCCGTTTAAAACGCTGAAGTGGTTTGACAGCGATAACTACACTTGGGAAAGGCAGCAGAAATTTCGGAATATTTCTATTCGTGGCGGCGCGCGCAAACGCAAGTTCTTCACGGCCCAGCCGGAACTGGCCCCGCATATGCACAAAACACCATTGATCAAGTGGCACCGTTCATATGTTTATGCTAGTTCGACCCATATTGCCCTGCCTTCCCGTCTGAATAATGGGTTTGATGCGCGCAATGGGTTACCAACGGGCACCCTGCTTCACAGTAAATTTATGAATGTGGTTCTAGCAAAGTCGACTGAGGAAAAAATACGGCGCGAACACTTTACACACACCGATAAATACAGTGATTACTATGACCAAATCATCGCTGATCCGGACTTTTGGCACAAGGGCTCTGTCTGCTACAAGGACTGGCAACAGCTGGAACGATTGGGTCTGATGACAAGTGGTTCATGGACGCGGCCTTAGTAGGGCCAAATAAAACTGGAAATGATGCAAAAAAAACGGCAGAGTAATTTAAATAACTATAAAAAGAGGCGTAACCGTACATAGCTGTAAACTGGAACGGGTGATACAAGTAGAATTTCAGGTAAAAGCACGGTTGTAAAAAGCTAAATGGGCATCTGGTTGAAATATCGACTGCGTTTGGAACGCAAGCGTCGCCGTATCCGGTCTCTTAGAAAGAGGCGGGAACTGGAATGCGTTGTGGATCGCAGCTCAAAAACAAAGCCCAAGGATATATTCCTTTTTACGACATTTAGGAATGAAAAGCCCAGGTTGAAATTTTTCTTGAAATACTACCGGCGTTTGGGGGTCAAGCACTTCTATTTTGTGGACAACGGCTCGGATGATGGCGGTCGCGAGCTGTTGGAAAACGAAACAGATGTATCGCTTTGGACAACAAATCGCAGTTACAAGCGTGCGAATTTTGGTGTGGATTGGCTAAACGGGTTGCAGTCAAAGTATGCAAACGGACATTGGTGTCTTGTTGTCGATGTGGATGAGTTTTTTGTCTATCCGCATTGTGATGCGCGCCCGCTGTCCGCCTTAACGGATTGGCTGGATTCATCATCCTCTAGATCATTCGGGGCAATAATGATTGATATGTACCCGCGTGGCGATATCAAGGATGCAAATTGTGCTGCTGGTAAAAACCCAATGCGTGCCGCGCCATTTTTTGATTCTGGAAATTTCTTTGTTGAACATAATGAAAAATACCGGAACCTTTGGATACAGGGCGGGGTCAGGCAAAGGGTCTTTTTTAAGGATAAGCCGGAATTTGCACCGGCATTAAATAAAATTCCGCTGGTTAAATGGTCAAGGGGGAATGTTTTTGTAAGCTCGACACACAGCATTCTGCCGCGTGGTTTGAATATTGTATATGATGAATGGGGTGGGCAAAAAGCTTGCGGTTGCTTGATGCATACAAAGTTTATTAGCACGTTTACCGACAAGGCAAATGAGGAATTACACCGCAAAGAACACTATGCCGCCAGCCGTGAGTATAAAGAATATGCCGCCTCTTCAGAAGAAATGTGGACGCGTTTTTCCACACGCTACAAGGACTGGAAGCAGCTGGAAACGCTTGGTCTGATGTCACGCGGGGATTGGGCATGAAGCTGGGTTTTATTATTTTGGCGCATCAGGATCTGCACAGAACGGCGCAACTGGTGCGGTTTCTATCTAAAAACAGTTGCCCCGTTAGCCTGCACATTGACCAAAACGTATCGTCGGATGAATTGATTGAACTTAAAGCATCGCTTAATCATGTTAAGAATGTTGTTTTTGTTAAACGTGAAAAATGTGGGTGGGGGCAATTTTCTATTGTTCAGGCCACATTAAATGCCGCTGAAAGCCTGTTGGAAAATCATCCGGATGTAACCAATGTGTTTTTAGCCAGCGGCGCGTGTTTACCTGCGCGGCCACTAAAACAGCTCAAGGCGTTTTTAGGCCGGCATAAAGATATCGATTTTATCGAGTCCTTTTCAAAGGGCGATGAAAAATGGGTTAAAGGCGGGCTGGATCAAGAAAGATTTACACTGTACTTTCCACTGTCATGGCGCAAACATAGGTTTGCTTTTGACCGCCTTATTGAAGTGCAACGTCAATTGAAAATAAGCCGTACCATTCCCAAACACATTACCCCCCATATGGGTTCCCAATGGTGGTGTTTGACAGCGACAACCCTTAGAAAAATCATTGAAGACCCGGACAGGCAGAAAAATGATAAATATTTTTCCAAGTGCTGGATCCCGGATGAATCCTACTTTCAAACACTGGCCCGCAACCATTCTGAGCATATAAGATCAAGATCGCTGACATTTTCTATGTTTGATGAACAGGGCAAACCGTTTCTGTTTTATGATGATCATTTGGATATACTCCCTAAAACAAGTGCATTTTTTGTTCGGAAAGTATGGCCAGGCGCGCATAAGCTATACCACGGCCTATTAATAACAAGCCGTAGGAATTTCCCGTTATCAAAGGCAAATGAAGATGCGTTTAATGGCGTTTTTCATTCAGCAGGGAAGATACGAAAAACAGGTGGTGAAGGGCGAATACTTCAGGGGCGTTTTCCAAATGCTTTAGTGAAAAACAAGAGTATGGCACGTGCCGATTTTTGTGTTTTAACGGGATTTGATTATCTATTCGAAGACTTTCCAAACTGGGCACGTAAAACCAAAGGCCTGAATATTTTTGGAAATATATTCAAACCGCGCAAATTTGCCTTTCACAAGCATATAGTCTTGGCAAAAGGAAATCTAACAGCCAGCGTTAAGCTACGCAATCTGAACCCCAAAGGCTTTTTGTCAAACTTTCTTTGGAGCCAAGGACCCGATCAATGCACAGCTATCTTGTATGATGTAAGTGATACGCAAAAAATTATGCCGGATATAACGCGTGATAAGCGGGCGCATTTTGTTGTTGTTCGGGAAGCGTGGCTGCTTTCCACAGCAAATAGCGGCATGAAGTTAAAGGGTAAATTGATGCAGGCGCAGGTCTTACAGGCCAGAGAGAATAAATTATTATCGTCGCTTAAAGAGGAAAAGCATGCAAGTTGCACCGTAATTTCATTGAAAGAGGCGCTGAATACACCTGGCCTTGTACTGCAGGGCGCATTGAAATTACTGGATCCCGAAGCCGCCGCGAAACCAACGGCAATCCCGGAACTTGTGGACATTTCAAAGCTTGATGGTTTGGTTCGTAAATTGTCAAAAAATGGTGTATTATTAAATTACAAACCAAGTAAGAAAAGAAAGCTGACTTCAAAAAGACCAAAGAAAGTAATTAGAAGACCATATGTTGTTAGATAATGTCGAAAAGTAGATTTAAGTATTTTGTCCTTCTTGCCAATATGAGAACGGGATCTAATTTATTTGAACAGAATATAAATCTGTTCGAAAGCTTTTCCTGTAATGGTGAGCTGTTTAATCCGCATTTTGTCGGCCATCCAAATCAAAGCAGTTTTTGCGGTATAGATGTTGCTGACCGTGATCTGGATCCCAATAAACTGGTTCGCAAAATGGTCGCACAAAGCAATGACGCGCTGCCGGGCTTCAGATTATTTGCGGATCATGACCAGCGTGTACTGGACTACATTCTGGAAGATGAAACATGCGCAAAAATTGTGCTAACAAGGAATCCGCTGGATTCCTATATTTCTCACGCTATCGCGAAAAAGACTGATCAGTGGAAACTTACAGACCTTCACAAGCGTAAAACGGCACAGGTTGATTTTGATATTATTGGCTTCAAATCCTATCTGAACAACCTTTCCGAGTTCTCCAAGAAAATACGCACCAAACTTCAGGTCTCGGGACAGGCTGCTTTTCAGTTATTGTATGCTGATTTGGGCAAGCTGGATGTCTTTAACGGCTTGGCAAATTTTTTGGAAAGTGAAGAACAGCTAGACGGTCTGAAAGAAAAAATCAAACGGCAGAACCCTGAAAGTCTGCCGGAAAAAGTAAACAACTATGCTGAAATGATCGCGCAAGTGCGGTCAATTAATTTTCTTGATAACGGACTTCCTGATTTCCACGAACCGGAACGGCATGCTGCGGCAAAAAACTTTATTCTTGGCGATACCGTCCCCCTTCTGTTCCAGCCCATCGGTGAATATGGAAAGCCTGCTTTAGAAAACTGGATGCGATCCCATCTGATGGATGCCAATGGCACGCTTCTGTCTGGCATGAAGCAAAAGTATATTTATGACTGGCTGAAGGCACATCAAACCCGCACCGTGTTTTCGATGTTGGCGCATCCGGTAGAGCGGGTGCATCATGCATTCAACACACATATTTTTCAAGCAGGGAAAAACAGTTTCCCATGGATAAGAAAAGTTCTGGTTGAACAGTATAATGTTAAAATGCCTGATCCCGACCTATGCGAAACGATAAATAAGGGCGCATTGGACAGTATCGGTTATGATCTAGAGGATTACCGGCAGGCTATTAAAAAGTTCACCAAGTTTCTGAAAGGTAATCTGAAGGGGCAGACGCGGGCGCGGGTTGACTATTCATGGGCCAGCCAGTCAGCGATTTTGGACGGCTATACCAAGGTTGTTCATCCGGATTATTTATTACGCGTTGATACATATGAAAATATTATACGCGTGATAGAGGATCAGCTTTCCCTTCCTCATATCCCTGTTGGTGAAATTGCACCGGAAGATGCCGCATTCCAGCTAGCTGAAATCTATGATGAAGAATTAGAGCAATTGGTCGCGAAAGCCTACTCTCGCGACTATATGAACTTTGGCTTTAAAGGCTGGCGAAACTAAAGCCTAAGCGGCCTGGGATTCGTGGCCCTCAATCAGAATAGAAAAGATAGCCTGTTCATTCTGGTTTGACCTAAGTTTGGCGCAAACATTTTCATCACGCAATGTCCGTGAAACCAAAGCAAGGGCCTTTAGATGCTCTGCGCCTTCTTTCTGGGGTGCCAATAACGTAAATATCAAATCCACGGGTTGGTTATCCATAGACCCATAATCCAGTGGTTTTTGCAAACGGGTAAACAGGCCAATAACACGATCAAGGGATTCAAACCGTGCGTGTGGAATGGCAACACCACGACCAACGCCTGTTGTCCCCAAGGATTCACGTGCGTTCAGCGCAGAAAAAACCAATCCGCTGTCAATGCCATAGGCAGACCCAGCCAGATCAGAGATTTTCTGAAGCAGGCGCTTTTTACTGGTTTCGCTTTGCGCAAACTGCACAGCTTCGACCACAAGAATTTCCGTAAGTATCATGTGCTATTGTCAAAAACATATGCTGTACTTTGGACTTATTCCAAATTGGTTGGATCAACCCAGCCGATGTTTCCATCTTTCCTCTTATACACTACGTTTAAGCGTTTATGACCTTCATTGCGGAAAACCAAAACAGGCTCGTCAGTTAATTCCATCTGCATTACAGCTTCGCCAACTGATAGCGACTGAATTTTTGTTTCCATCTCTGCGATGATGACAGGTTGAAGTGATTCTGGTTCGTTCACACTTTCTGTATCTTCGCTGGCGAGGATATACGCTGATGCTTCCATAACTTCAACAGGTGTTGCATGGTCTTTGTGATGATCTTTTAGCCGCCGTTTGTAGCGTCTAAGCTGTTTTTCAATTTTATCGGCACATTTTTCAAAAGAATCATAGATTTCAGTGCTTCTACCTTCAGCGGCTACAGTAAGTCCTGTGGATAAATGTATTGTCGATTCGCACCTGTATTCATGTGCATCTTTCGAAAATGTTACCTGTGCCTCGGTTGGTCTTTGGGCAAATTTGCTTGCGACCGCTCCGATTCCATTTCTAACATGGGTTGTTAATGATTCACCAACATCGATTTGTTTTCCGCTGATTTGATAACGCATAAAATCTCCTTTTTTTATTTGATATGAACCAATTCGCACGCAAATACCCGTCTGGTGATGCCAAACAGGTGCTAACAACTGGAATGTGGAGGTTCATAACCCTAGCCTAGGACGGCTTTGCGAGTCGCGCAATACAATCTATTATAAAATATGAAAAACATTGCGATTACTATATCTTGAACGTGCTTCCCAGATAAACATTGCGCACGTTGGGGTCTGAAATCACTTCTTTTGGCGTCCCGCTCATCAAAACTTTGCCACCGTGCAAAATATAGGCACGATCAACGATCTCCAAGGTTTCACGAACATTGTGATCCGTAATCAAGACGCCAATATTACGGTTTTTCAATGTGGCAACCAAATCCCGAATATCACTGATTGCAATTGGATCAACGCCTGCGAAAGGTTCATCAAGTAAAACAAACTTTGGGCTGCTGGCAAGACAGCGGGCAATTTCCACGCGCCTGCGTTCGCCACCGGACAGGGCAAGGGCGGGGGATTTTCTGATATAGCCTATGGAAAACTCTTCCAACAACTGCTCTAACTTTATTTTTTGTTCGGCTTTGTTTGGTTCCCATATTTCCAGTATAGACAGGATATTATCTTCAACATTCATACCCCGAAAAATACTGGCTTCTTGCGGTAGATAACCAATGCCTAGTTGCGCGCGCCGGTACATTGGCAGCTGTGTAACATCGCGCCCACCGATCAAAACGGTGCCGGCATCAGGGCGAATTAAGCCGACTATGGAATAAAAACAGGTGGTTTTCCCCGCTCCATTTGGCCCAAGCAAAGCCACAACCTCACCCTGGCCAAGCTCAAGACTGACATCGTTCAACACAACACGTTGTTTGAAAGCTTTTTTGATATTGCGTACGATAAGGCTAGAAGCATCAATATCGTTTGCCTGTGTATTTAAAGTGTTCATTGGTTATTTCGGCATAAAGACAGTTTTCACATTGCCGGACATTTTGCTGCGGCTTGTTGTGATATTATAGGTTAGCAAGTTACCGGTCAGCACGGTTTGTGTCTGGCGCAAAATAACGCTGCCAGAGAATGTTATGATTTGTGATGCAACATCGAACTGCGCCTCCAGTGCCTCGGCGGTTTCCTGACCGTTGGTGAATTTAACCTGCCCGGACGCTTTCACAGTCTTGATGTTTTGATCACCTTCTTCAAAAAACACGGTTATTTCATCGGCCTGCAAATCCAGAACACCTTGGATAACTTTCGCATTTCCGGAAAAAATTGCCGAGTTTTCATTGGTGTTTACAACCAGATCGTCCGCGGTCGCTTCAACAGGAAGGGCCGCATTCGACCCATCCGGAAGACCGGTACTTTGCGCCAATACAGGGCTTGTTAAAGTGCAAATGGCTAAAATAGAAAATAAAAACTTACTCACGCGGGGTCACCTTATTCGTTATCTTTTCAGGATAGTATACCAACTTTACGCCATTGCCAAAGCTAAGAATTGCGCCGTTATGTGATGTGCTTTCATGCAAATCCTGCGTTAATCGCATTTTTCCGGCAGTGATATGGCCAATTGGGCCATTTGCCACGACCGGGCCGATACTGTAGGCATTTCCGGTGTAAAAATTCAGCACAATTTTTTCGGCATGGGCCTGGTAATCATCAGAGGTTTTCAACGAGACAGTTCCGGTCAGAATTGCCTCTTGTGTGTTTAAATTAAGCTGTCCAAAATCCGAAGACGTTTGCACTTCCAACCCATCGGCAAAGTCTATTGTTGTGCGGGGTAAAACCAGATCAACCAAATCCGGTGTTGGTGCATTGGGTAAGGCGGACGTCGCAGAAATTGAAAAAGCATCGCCGGATTTCGTGACGCCTGAATAATGCGGGTTGGTGATTTTTTGACCAACAGCAAGTTTGGCTAAGCCAACACCGGGAACGATAACACCATCCCGAATGGGGTTGGTTTTGTTGAATGCAAACACACCGATAAGAAGCAAAGCCGCCAAAACCGGGAACCCGATTTTGGCAATGCTCACAAATCGGGAATAGGTATCTTTTGTTGCATCTTTCATCGTTATTACATGGGCCTCTGCCAGCTTTGCGTCAATAGCCATGCATGTGCGTTGCTAAAATCTGTGCATATTAATGTGAAAAAATATCCATATCGGGCCAGCCGGCTAGATCCAGTTTGGCGCGGTAAGGCAAAAATGCAAAACAAGCAGAGGCCAATTCCGTGCGCCCTTCACGTGACAGCCGTGTATCCAGTTCTGCTTTAAGCCTGTGTAAGTACAATACATCTGATGCCGCATAGGCGATCTGTTCTTTTGTCAGCACTTGCGCGCCCCAATCAGAGCTTTGTTGTTGTTTTGAAATATCAATGCTTAAAAGTTCTTGAAGCAGGTTCTTCAGCCCATGTCGGTCTGTATATGTGCGCACCAGTTTGGACGCGATTTTTGTGCAGTAAACCGGCGCTGTTCGTATCCCGAAACGATTTTCCATAACCGCAATATCAAAACGCCCGAAGTGGAAAAGCTTTAATTGATCAGGGTTTGCCAGCATTTTACATAGGTTTGGCGCCTCGGTCTGGTCTTGCGCAATCTGGATCAGATGCGCGTCACCATCGCCAGAGGACAGTTGAATAACACACAAACGATCGCGGTGCGGGATCAACCCCATGGTTTCACTGTCGATGGCCACTACCGGGCCAAGGTCTAGGTCGTCAGGCAAGTCGCCTTGATAAAGATAATTTGTCATAAACTCTTATTACGCGCAGTTTAGGCAGGTGAAAAGGGAAAGTATGCATAAAGATACAGAACAATTTGCTGGAAAAAACAGCGCCAATGCTTAAGCTGAGAATCAATATGAATTGAAAGGGAAGTGAATATGGACATATTGGATGTATCAAAAGTCAGGGACATTGTGAAAGCAAAAGGGACCAGCTCGGTGACTGTGACAATCTTGAAAAGCAATGGAACCCAACGTGTTATCAATGGCGTGTTTAAACCGACAAGCGAAATCAAGCTGGACGATAGCCTTGCAAAAGATGGCCGTATATCGATCTATTGTATGACCGACAATGCATGGAGAAGTTTCAAAGAACATCGTGTTCTGGAGATTGCCTAGGCACGGCCTAACGATTCAATTCCTGTAAAACACCGGATAGGCTTTTGCGCCAGTCCGGGGCCTGAATGCCAAAGGCGGCATCTAGATCTGAACAATCCATTCTGGAATTAAATGGCCGCTTTGCAGGTGTTGGATACTCCGAAGATGGAATTCCTATCACGTTTACAGGAAGTTTGGCCTGACTGAAAATCACGTCGGCAAAACCTGCCCAACTGGTTACAGGGGTTCCTGCAAAATGGTAAATGCCGGATTTTCCTTGGCCCGCATGAAATATTTCCGCAATCTGTATCAATGCCGCGGCAATATCTTTTGCAGAGGTCGGCCCGCCAATTTGATCATTTACAACAGTTAATTCGCTATGGTTTGCACCCAGCCGTAGCATTGTTTTGACAAAATTATTGCCGTGCGCGGAAAAAACCCAGGACGTTCGTATAATTGCATGTGGCCCCGCCGCCGCTTTCACCCCATTTTCACCAAGAAGTTTGCTGCGCCCGTAAACACCTAACGGTGCAACAGGGTCATTCGGGCACCACGGGCGCGACCCTGAACCGTCAAAAACATAATCAGTCGAGATATGCAAAAAAGGGATAGCGCGTTTTGCCGCTGCCTTGGCCATTTCGGAAACAGTTGTACCATTTACGATTGTCGCCAAAGCCTCTTCTTCTTCGGCCTTATCTACCGCAGTGTATGCAGCGGCATTAATGATAATATCGGCGTCTGTTTCAGCAATGATTGCCGCACAGTTTTCTGGTTGGCCCAGATCAGCCGCTTCACGATTTAAGCATGTTGTCTGTTTGTAACGGGAAAGTTCTGTTGCGACTTGTCCCGTTTTCCCAAAAACAAGAACCTTCATTGTTTGATGCCCAGACGTTCGCCAACACCAGATCGTTTTTGCAATGGCTTCCACCACGCCGCATTATCCAAATACCAATTAATCGTACGCTCAAGCCCTTGTTCCAGTGTAATGGATGGTCGCCAACCCAATTCGTTTCTGATTTTTGCGGGATCAATCGCATAGCGCATATCATGGCCCGGCCGATCGGAAACAAATGTGATTTGGCTTGCGTATGGTTTGGATGTCGGTTTTTTTACATCTAATAGCGCACAAATCATTTTCACAAGATCAATATTCCTGACCTCGTTTTCGCCACCGATATTATAGGTTTCGCCAACGGCACCGTTTTGCAAAACGGTTAACAGCGCAACTGCATGATCCTCGACAAAAAGCCAGTCGCGAATGTTTTCGCCTTTGCCGTATACCGGCAATGGCTTTCCGGCCAAGGCATTCAGAATTGTCACAGGAATAAGCTTTTCTGGAAAATGATAAGGGCCATAATTGTTTGAGCAATTGGTTAATACGATTGGTAAATTATAGGTTTCACCCCATGCCCGCACTAGATGATCACTGCCTGCTTTTGATGCAGAATAGGGCGACCGTGGATCATAGCGTGTTTCTTCGGTAAACATGCCGGTTTCACCAAGAGAGCCATAAACCTCGTCCGTAGAAATATGATGAAACCTGAAGCTTGCCTGCTTGCCCGCAGCAACCCAATATGCCCGTGCTGCCTCTAATAGATGGAATGTGCCGATTAGGTTTGTTTCGATGAATTCAGCAGGGCCGTCAATTGACCGGTCAACATGACTTTCCGCAGCCAGATGCATCACGGCACCGGGGTTATGTGTTGTAAAAACCCGATCCAGTTCCGGCCGGTTGCGAATATCCACTTGCTCGAAAGCATAAAGCGGGCTGTCTTTAATGCCGTCAATGTTTTCCAGACATGCGGCATATGTCAGGCAATCAACATTCACAATCTGGTGCCCGGCTGCAATTGCCTGTCGTATTACGGCAGAACCGATAAACCCTGCGCCACCTGTTACCAATATTTTCATGGTTAACCCTGCTCCCAAACAAATGGGCTATCAAAAGTTGAAAATTTTTGTGCGTTCATATCTTTTTCAGATAGCATTGCATCGCGGGGATCCAAGCCCCAATCAATACCAATACCGGCATCGGAAAAGTCCACAACACCATCACATGCGGGGGCATAAACATCAGAGCATTTATATAACAATTCCGAATTTTGTTGCTTTGTTGCAAACCCGTGCAGGAAGCCTTTTGGAATAAATAGCTGTTTGCCATTTTCCGCCGAAAGCTCGATCCCGAACCATTCACCATAGGTTGGCGAACCTTTGCGAATATCTACCGCGACATCATAAACAGCACCGACCCCGACACGAACAAGCTTGTCCTGTGCATGCGGGGGGGATTGAAAGTGCAGGCCCCGTACAATACCAACATCACGACTAAGCGAATGGTTATCCTGTACGAAAGCCACATTGATCCCGTGTTGTTCCAACGCGGCTTTGTTGTAAACTTCTGAAAAAAATCCACGCTCATCAACAAAGCGTTTTGGTGTAATGATTAAAACACCAGGTAATTTAGTAGCTGTAATTTCCAACGATTCTATACTTTCATTTTTTTATCGAATTTAGACCATAGATATCAAGTTTATGAAATATCCCCAATAGTGACATTAGTGTTTTAGCACACAGATACCTTAATAAAGCGTATACCCTTTTCATCAATACGTGCCGCTGTCAGTCGCCCGGTACGCCAAGCCCCGGTATCAATCGCAATGCGCTGTTGTTTTACGGCTGCCGCTTGCTCCACCCAATGGCCATGAACGACCCACAGACCATCGGTTCGGGTGTGGGTGCGAAATTTGGATTGCCCCCAAAGAAGGGCCTTATCTGTCTGATCTTCAACGCTAAGCCGTGGATCAAGGCCCGCATGGGCGGTCACCAGATTACCACTTTGCCAGTGGTGGGGTAAGCCGCGCATCCAGTCCTCCATGCCGAGCGGTAGGGTCTTTTGAAAAACCTGCGCCAATTTTTCCATGCGCATTGCGCCAATTTGTGTGATGCCAAAGCTTAGAAGCGTTACATCGCCGCCATGTCTTATCCAGCGGGGGCCAGCTGTGGTGGGGTCGTCAATAAAATCCAAAGCCATTTGTTCGTGGTTCCCTTTTAGGCAAATTACAGACGGTAAAGCATAAAGCCTGGCAAGGACGGCCGCACTATCAGGGCCGCGATCAATCATGTCCCCTATAACGACCAGATCAATATTATCGGGGTCACATTCCTGATAAATTTTCTTCAGCATGAGGTTCAATGCATCAAGGCGCCCATGAATATCGCCGATAACATAGGTTGGCCGTAAAGGTTTTGGATGCGCCCCGGTATTTGTAGGTTTTTTCAGGAACCGTATCATTCTTGGGGCTTACTTAATGCGGACTGAAGAGCCGTTAAAAGTGCCGC
>DAOUQS010000323.1 GCA_030625465.1 Amylibacter sp.
AACAGGTTCACCAACGGCACCGACAAGGGTACCGCCATCAAAAAACCCGCCAGCCAGATCGTTGGGCGGTGTTTTTTGCGCAATTCATTGGCCGCTTCGCGCCCAAGGCGGCGCATTGCCACCAGTTGAAAATATTCACGGCCCAGCAATATACCGTTTACGATCCAGAAAATCACAGGGGCCATCAGTGTGGACAACAGATAGATCACAAGGGCCAAAATGTTGACCACAATCATCAGGCCGAAGAATTTAAGACTGTCGATCAGCGTATCCCGAAAGCCGATTTTATCGGCGGGCGGCAAATGCGCATAGTGCTTGGCCTCAACCGCATCGGTGACCTGCTCCAGAAACAATCCGGTGAACAGGGAGGCCACGGGGACCATCAAAAACACCGACATCCCGATCATCGAGACCAGCACAAAACCAGATAGCAATGATGACAGCCAGCCAATCTCGCCGATCCACGGCAGGCTGACCGTATCGGGCAACAGCAGTTGCACGCCCCATGTCGCACCCGCCAAAAGGCCAAGTGATATGGCCACACCGATCAATAAAATCCGCCGAAAACGCGGATCACTCATCTGGCCCAAAGCCTTTATGAATGCATCAAAGATCATGCGGGATATGTAAGACTACCCCGGTTAAATCACAAGATGAAAACCATCACTAAACTGGTAAACCAGTAAACTAGTTTAGTCATTCAAAGCCGGGTCATATTTTCCGCACCTCATCACAAAAATATTTTCCAATCCGGTTCTTGCCAATTCCAGCTTAAGAATACAGTTTGCACGCAACGCGAAATTCAAAAGGTATTCTATGATGAAACTTTTCTACGCCCCCGGCACCGTTGCCGCAGCCAGCCTGATTGCCCTTTGTGAAACCGGTGCCGACTTCGATCCGGTTCGCCTGAACTTTGCCGGCAAGCAACAAACCAAACCGGAATACCTTGCGATCAATCCCAAAGGGCGCGTGCCCGCTTTGGTCACCACGAACGGCATTATCACCGAGACCGCCGCCGTCCTGACCTATATCGCGGAAACAAACCCTGCGGCCAATCTGATCCCTACCGACCCGTTTGAACGCGCCAAGATGCACGAGATGATCAGTTATCTGGCCGCCACCGTTCACGTTAATCACGCCCATAAATTGCGGGGACACCGTTGGGCAGATCAACAAAGCTCACACGATGATATGACTGCCAAGGTGGCGCAAAACATGCTGGATTGCTTCGGGTTGATCGAAACCACGTTAGACAAAGGCCCGTGGATCATCGGGGCGCAGTACACCATTGCAGACGCGCATCTTTACATCGTTGAAAGCTGGTTAGCCGGCGATGGCGTGCCATTGGAAAAGCTGCCCAATGTTGCGGCGCATTTTGACCGGATGAACAAACGCCCGGCAGTACAACGCGCATTGGATATAATGGGGTAAGCAAAAAACTGATTGCTGCCAAATTTCCGCCAATTTTGACCGTTAAAGTTGCTACCAGCAACAAATGGATCAAAAATGTCGCGTATCAGCTATATTGTTTTGGCACTCTGCATTGCCTTTATAACCCCTGCATCCAGTACGGAATCAGGTTCCCTAATCCGGCTAACAGACCGTGAGGATCTGTTCGGGTGGGAAGCCGTCGGGCGTATAGATATGGCCAAAGCGGGTTATTGCACAGGGGTTCTGATCGCCAATGATCTGGTTCTGACAGCTGCGCATTGCGTATTCAGCCCTAAAACAGGCCAGCTTTATGCACCGGAAAAATTCACCTTCAGGGCCGGATTGCGTGACGGAAAAACCATTGAAACACTGAAAGGTTTGCGCGTGGTCGCCGACAAAACCTACGATCCGCGTTACGGCACCAGCCAGCGCAATATACGCCATGATGTCGCCCTGATCCAGTTGAACGGCACGATCACCAGCTTTGCCGCGTCACCTTTCAGACTGCACACGGGTGCAACCAAGGGCAAGCAGGTCAGCGTTGTTTCTTACGGACAGGGCCGTGACGATGCGCTGTCATGGCAACGAAAATGCAAGGTTCTGGCCCGCGACAACGGCTTGATGGCGTTCGATTGCAACGTCACATTCGGCTCATCCGGCGCGCCTGTCTTCGCAAAAGAGGGCAACCACACCCGCATTCTGTCGCTGATTTCCAGCGGCGGCAAATC
>DAOUQS010000431.1 GCA_030625465.1 Amylibacter sp.
GCCAGCGAGAACATCAGAATGGCAAGGGCTGCAGCGCGTGCCGGTTCTACACGGGAATACTGACCCAATGCAGAAATATCCGTGATCGCATTACCATCGCGTTCCATGTTCAGGATAAAGGCGAATGTGCCGATATTCATCACCACATAGATCGCCATATAGATCAGCAGGGCTTGCACGCCTGCCTCGGTTCCCGCAGCCAGCCCCATCAGGGCAAAGCCCATGTGGCTAATGGATGAATAGGCCATCAGACGTTTGATATTGGTTTGTCCAATAGCAGCAATGGCACCCAGGAACATAGAGCCTAGGGACAGAAGTGCGATGATCTGTGTCCAGTCGGATTGCGCATGTGCGAATGCATCATGCAGCACACGGGCAAACAAACAGGCGGCGGCCACTTTGGGGGCCGTTGCGAAGAAGGCGGTCACAGGTGTAGGCGAGCCTTCATAAACGTCCGGTGTCCACATATGGAACGGAACTGCAGACACTTTGAACGCCATGCCAGCGCACAAGAACACAAGGCCGAAGATCATGCCAAGGCCCAAACCGTCTTCGGTTATCGTTGATGCGATACCGCTGAATGTGGTTGTACCGGAGAAGCCGTAAATTAGTGATGCACCGTATAGCAATATGCCCGAGGACAATGCGCCCAAGACGAAATACTTCAAGCCCGCTTCGGTTGATTTCAAGCTGTCACGGCGAAACGCGGCAACCACGTAAAGTGCCAAAGACTGCAATTCCAGCCCCATATACAGTGACATCAGATCACCTGCGGACACCATCATCATCATCCCCAGGGTCGCCAGTGCGATCAGGATCGGGTATTCAAACTTCAGCAGGTTGTTCTTTTGCAGATATTCCTTGCTCAGCAAGATAATCAACGCACTTGCCAGCAGCATAAGCACCTTGGCATAGCGCGAAAACGCATCATCTATGAACGCGCCGTTAAAGGCCGTATGCGCCCCTGCCGGTGCCATAGCGATCTTTGCCGCCAGAACCACCATCACAATGGCGGTCATCCAGAACACCGTATTTGCGCGTCTGTCTTTACCGAAGTAAAC
>DAOUQS010000114.1 GCA_030625465.1 Amylibacter sp.
CATCATATGATGGCTTATGTGGAAATGTTTGCGCGTGACCGGTCACGTATGGTGGATGCGCGGGTGCGGATGAACGAGTCGCCCCTTGGTGCGGCTGCCTTGGCAGGCACGGGTTTTCCGATTGATCGCGATATGACGGCAAGTGCTTTGGGTTTCGCGCGCCCGTCGGCGAATTCGCTGGATGCGGTCTCTGACCGGGATTTTGCCCTGGAATTTCTGTCCTGCGCTTCGATTTGTGCCACACATCTTAGCCGTTTTGCTGAAGAGCTGGTGATCTGGTCATCGGCGCAGTTCCGGTTTGTGACTTTGTCTGACCGTTTCAGCACCGGTTCATCCATTATGCCACAAAAGAAAAATCCGGATGCGGCGGAACTGATCCGTGCCAAGGTCGGGCGGATCAACGGGTCTTTGGTCGCATTGCTGACCATTATGAAGGGTCTGCCGTTGGCCTATTCCAAGGACATGCAAGAAGATAAAGAACAGGTGTTTGATGCCGCCGACAGTCTGATGCTGGCATTGGCCGCGATGACAGGCATGGTGGGTGATATGACCCCGAACAAGGATAGTCTGGAAGTGGCCGCCGCTATGGGCTTTTCCACCGCCACCGATCTGGCCGATTGGCTGGTGCGCGAACTTGGCATGCCGTTTCGTGATGCGCATCATGTGACGGGTGCGCTTGTGAAAATGGCTGAAGACGGCGGGGTTGATCTGCCTGATCTGACACTTGCGCAGATGCAATCGGTTTGCGCAGATATAACCGACGCGGTTTTCAGTGTGTTGGGCGTGCATAACTCGGTGGCCTCACGGCTTAGCTATGGCGGTACGGCACCGACACGGGTGCGTGAACAGGTGGCGCGCTGGACGAAGGAGATCGGCTGATGGTTTTACGTCTGATTGTTGTTTTCGCGTTGGGATTTGGGGCGGTGTCTTGCGGTGTGAAGGGTGATCCTTTGCCGCGTACCGTGTCTGGATCATAGCATGGATCATTTTATTTACAAAAACGGTGTGCTGCACGCCGAGGATGTTTCGGTCACAGAAATAGCGGCCAGCGTTGGTACGCCTTTTTACGCCTATTCGCAGGCCACGCTTGCGCGGCATTTCCGGGTGTTTGACGAGGCTTTGGACGGTATGGACCATTTGGTCTGTTATGCGGTCAAGGCCAACTCCAATGTGGCGGTTTTAAAGGTTCTGGGCGATCTGGGGGCGGGCATGGATGTGGTTTCCGTGGGCGAATATCTGCGGGCGAAAGCGGCAGGGGTTCCGGGTGAACGCATTGTGTTTTCGGGCATTGGCAAGACCCGCGATGAAATGCGCACCGTGTTGCAGGGCGGTATTCGGCAGTTCAATGTTGAAAGCGAACCGGAATTGGCTGTGCTGAACGCGGTTGCTTTGGAGTTGGGCGTTGTGGCCCCGATCACATTGCGGGTGAACCCCGATGTGGATGCCAAGACACATGCTAAAATTGCGACGGGCAAGTCGGATAACAAGTTCGGTATTCCGATTGCGCAGTCGCGCCGTGTTTACGCGGTTGCGGGCGCGATGGACGGGATTGATGTGGTGGGTGTGGATGTGCATATCGGCAGCCAGCTGACCGATCTGGAACCGTTTCGCCATGCGTTCCTGAAGGTGCGTGAACTGGCTGAACAGTTGCGCCAAGACGGTCACAACATCCGCCGTCTGGATTTGGGCGGCGGTTTGGGCATTCCCTATGCACGTTCCAATCAGGCACCACCTTTGCCGATGGAATACGGGCAGGTTATCCGTGAAACTGTCGGTGATCTGGGCTGCGAGATCGAGATTGAACCGGGCCGTTTGGTGGCGGGGAATGCGGGTATTATGGTCACGTCTGTGATCTATAATAAAGCGGGTGAAGGGCGCGACTTTTTGATTGTTGACGCCGCTATGAACGACCTTATTCGCCCTGCAATGTATGAAGCGCATCACGATATTATCCCTGTTATCCAGCCCGAAGTCGGCGTTGAATTAAAGACCGTGGATATTGTCGGGCCGATTTGTGAAACCGGTGATACATTCGCCAAACA
This sequence comes from Amylibacter sp., assembly GCA_030625465.1. GTDB lineage: Bacteria > Pseudomonadota > Alphaproteobacteria > Rhodobacterales > Rhodobacteraceae > Amylibacter. The sequence continues at coordinate 2,043 of DAOUQS010000114.1, forward strand.
CCGCGATATGCCGCCCGTGGCAGACGGTGGTTTGGTCGCGTTTCGTTCAGCGGGCGCCTATGGTGCTGTGATGTCGTCAGAGTATAATACGCGGCCGATGATCCCAGAGGTTCTGGTTAGTGGCGATCAATTTGCTGTCATTCGCCCACGACCCAGCTATGATGAGATGATAAACCGCGATAAGCTTCCCGCGTGGTTATAGGTCATTTTTGAACGAAAGGCGGCTGATGGTTCAGCCAAATTTGAATAAGAAAAGGTCAATCGCTTCTTTGAGTAGATCATTGAGGGCCAAAATCGGTTTGTCAGGGCTGGTTTTAAGCGTTGAGCGTTTCGCCGTGGCGTTTTGGCCAAGCGCAATTGTTTTACTGACCTTGCTAAGCCTGTTGCTTTGGCAGGTTCATGCCGCTTTTCCATACAGCGTAAGCCTTGGTTTATATCTGGCGTTGCTTGGGGCTTTTATCGTCCTTTTCTGGAAAGGATTGCGGCGGTTTACCTTTGCCGGGCAGGTTGAGGCGATTGCGCGATTGGACGCGCATACAACCGGCAATCCGGTGGCGACCCTGGTTGACCAGCAGTTGGTTGGCGCAAAAGATAAAGCATCGCAGGAACTTTGGCAGCTTCATCAACACCGGATGGCGATAGATGCTGACAACGCCCGCGTGCAGGCCCCGTATATCCGCTTGGCAAAACGCGATCCATGGGCTTTGCGTCTGATTGTTTTGCTGTTCTTTGGCAGCGCAATGTTGTTGGGGCGGGCCAGCACGGAACAATCACTGATCGAAACATTGCAGGATCTGGCAGGCGGGACAACGACAACTGTCGCCAGTTTTGAAGCCTGGGCAGAACCCCCCGAATATACTGGCTTGCCGTCGATTTATTTGAATGCGCTTGAAGACGGGATCAAGCTGGAATTGCCGCAAGGAACTAGGCTTTTATTGCGCAGCTACGGCGCATCCGAGCTGGAAATAGTCAGCGATGTTACAACATTTGCAGATGGCAAAACCAAGTTTTCCGAAGAAGCTACATTCAAGGTCGACAATAGCGGCACGCTTGTTTTGAAAAAAGGCTACCGCACGGTTGCGCAGTGGAACATTGTTATGATCCCGGATGCACCACCCGGTGTTGCCTTAACCGATGAAATTTCCCGCACCATTCAAGGTGCGATACAAATTCCATATGCGGCAAAAGATGACTACGGGATCACCGGCGGCTCTGTTAAAATTATGCTTGATACGAACAAGCTGGATCGCCGTTTCGGTCTGGTGCCGAAGCCTGAAAATACCGACCCGATAACATTCGACCTATCAATGCCGTTTAATGCGAACAGCACTGATTATGAAGATACCGCAATAGAGGATCTGGCCCGACACCCTTGGGCGGGACTGCCTGTGATAATCACTTTAAGCGTGATGGATGCTGCGGGTAATGTCGCTGTCATTGCGCCAGTTTACACTGCAATGCCGGGTAAGCGGTTTTTCGATACGCTTGCCGCTTCCCTTGCCGAGCAACGCCGCGATATTTTATGGAACCGCACCAATATAGACCGTGCAGATTTGATCTTGCGCACATTGACGTATTTGCCGGAAGACGGGTTTCCGAACCAACGGGCCTATTTACTGGTGCGCTCGGTCATTCGGCGTATCGGTTATACGCAAACGCGCCCAATAGATGATGCGATGCAAAACGATGTGGCACAAACGCTTTGGCGGGCGTCGTTGTTGATCGAGGATGGTGATTTGTCCGATGCGGCGGCGCGCCTGAAACGTGCGCAAGAACGCCTGTCGGAAGCGATGAAAAATGGCGCTACAGATGACGAGATTGCTGAATTGATGGACGAGCTGCGCAAGGCCACGGATGATTATCTGCGCTATCTGGCCGAAAATGCAAAGCCACAGGACCAGCCGGCGGGGAACCAGAACGCGCAGAAAATCTCACCTGATATGCTGCAAGAAATGATGGATCGCATTCAGGAACTTATGGAACAGGGGCGCATGGATGAGGCCCAGGCCTTGATGGAAAAATTGCAACAACTGTTGGAAAATATGGAAGTGACCAAAGGCGGCGGGGAAGGTGGCGACAAGGATCAGGGCGCGGCTGAAGGTTTGCAAGATACATTGCGTGAACAACAACAGCTGGCGGACGAGAATTTTCAGGAAATGCAGGAAGAGTTTAATCGCAATCAAGAGGGCGAGAACCAGCAAGGCCAGCAAAAGGGCACGAAAGGTGGTGTCGATAAAGGTGGGCCGCAGGTCGGTAGCGAAAGCGGCCTTGCCGAACGGCAAGAAGCATTGCGCCAGTTGATGGATAAGCAATTGGGTGAACTGAACGCTGATAATAGCGAAGCGGGACAAGCGGCGCGTGACGCTTTAAAGGAAGCAGAACGCCAGATGGGCCAAGCGCGTGACAATCTGGAACAGGGGCGCGGGTCAGACGCGTTGGACAATCAGGCCGATGCGGTGGAAGCCTTGCGCCAAGGCATGCGGCAGTTGAATGAAGCAAACCAACAGGCGAACCGTAGCCAAAACAGTGACAGTGAAACCGCAAAGCCGGACGGGCAAGATCCGCTGGGCAGAACCACCGGAAATTCCCGCGCGACACAAAGCGACAAGCAGATGCTACGCACAGGCGATCAACTGCGCCGCTCTAAAGAGATACTAGAGGAAATCCGCCGCAGATCAGGCGAGCGTAGCCGCCCGCAACTGGAACTGGATTACCTGGATCGTTTACTGGACCGGTTCTGAAACCCTTACCCGATTAACCCTCGGACCTTATCAAGCGCTAAGGTAATCAGGTTGGAAATGGCATCCACCAACATTGTGATAATGTCCAGAAAGCCTTCTGCCTGTGGAACATACTCCAGTATAAACGGTTTTAGGAAGTAAAGAATGCCGATCAGAATATAAAGCAGAATTGCGTATTTGAAGCCTTTCACAAACCCGCTTTTTGCTTTTGCAGCGGGGGCTTCCACATCTGTATCAGTGTCTTTTTCCGCATCATGTGCAATCTCGGAACTTAATTCATCCACATCTGGAAATATGTTTTTCAGCGCCTCACCGCGGTCTTCCGGCGCACCGTACAGATCATCACCTGCATCGTCGATATTGGGGAAACGCCGTGCCGAGACTTTACGTCGTGGTTTGCTTTCAGTGTCTACCGCGTCTACCGCCGCACTGATCTGTTCGGACACGATCGTATCAATAAACGCGCCAATGGATTCTTCTTTTTCCAGCGCAGTGGCCGCTGCCGCTTCCTGCGCCGTGATCAGTTTTTCTTCCTGCGTTGTGACTGCTTCCTCTTCTTGGGGAATGTTTTCTTCATACAGGTCATCATCGGCAGGTGCCGGTTCTTCAATTATTTCGGGCTTGTTGTTCGTCGGGCGTCTGAAAGGATTATGATCATCTTCGGGCGTTGCGGTTGCCGGCTTGCGGGGTTCATTCAGTTCGGCGTTGCCGAATTCTGCCGCGATCAAGTCATCCAGATCGTCTGTATCTTGGGTTTCTTCGATTGGTGCGGGTGTATCCACCGGTATTTCGGCGCGGTCGTCTTCAAGCTCTAAATCCTGAATGCGCTGGCGGATTGCATCCAGATCGTCTTCTTCCGAGCCCGCGTCTTCTTCGGGCGCTTCGGGTAAAGTCTGGTCTTCCTGATCCGCTTCTTCAGGGCTGTCGGCTATTTCATCTATTTCACCAGTCAGATCTTTGGCGTCTTCAATCACCGGATCAGCAGGAATGGTTTCAAGGGTTTCGGCTTCGTCCTTGGACGCTGCGGGTGGTTTTTCACCACTGGAATATTCTGCCTCTGCATGCAGGATGTCCAAAGCATCCTGATCCAGCCTAGAGGATGGCGCTTCCGGTTCCTGCGGTTGTTCCTGTTCGGTCTCTATCTGGAAATCATCGCGTGCTTCTTCTGGTTCCATATCATTGGGATTTGGGGCCACATCCGCGCGAGCGCTGACAAATCCAGAATCCAGTTTGCCTTCAAGGTCGTTGAAAAGTTCAGCCGGGACATCGCTGTCCGGATCGCCTGTGCTGGTGGTGACCTCTGCATCCGCTGACAGCATTTGCAGCGCGTCTTGAAACCAGTTGTGGCCGCAATTCGCGCATTGCACATCACGCCCTTCACTTGGGATGACACCTTCGTCTACTTCGTACTGCGCGACACAGTTTGGGCAAATCAGCCGCATATCTTCCCCGCTCTTTTTGAACGATCATTTTAGATCGAATCTTTCCTCATGACCCTTGTAGCCACGAAAAGGGTGTTTTCCAAGCATTTGTAAGCCATAGGGTCTGTTGCAACAAGGGCCAAGGTAATAGATGATAGCCAAAACAAGATTCGGAGCGGGCAGTGCTGCAATTACAGGATGCAGGTTTTAGCTATGGTGGCAGGGACATTCTAACGGATGTTAATCTGGATGTCGCACCGGGCAGCTTTTACTTTTTGACAGGCCCGTCCGGATCCGGAAAAACCACATTTTTGCGGCTTTGTTATCAGGCTTTGATGCCGACGC
>DAOUQS010000261.1 GCA_030625465.1 Amylibacter sp.
CCGATCATTCTGATCTCGGCGGCCACGATCTTTGTTGTAAACATCCAATCAACCCGGCTGGCGGCATCACAAGGCGAAATCGTTGAAAAGATGTATCTTGACCTGAAACGCAAGGAATTGGAAAACTACATCCAGCTGGCACGCGGCGCGGTCACACCGATGTATACCTCAACCCTGAAAACCAAACGCCAGGCCCAACATGAAGCTACTGAAATATTGCGTAAAATGTCCTATGGCGAAGACAATTATTTCTTTGTCTATGACAACAAGGGCAAAAACATCGTGAACCCGCGCCTGACCTATTTTGTCGGCAACAACTGGTACGGGCTGAAAAATGTAGAAGGTAAAAACATCATCCGCGACATGATCAAGATAGGTCAGGAAGGGAACGGGTTTTATGAATACGTCTGGCTGAAACCATCTTCGGGGAATTATGTGAACAAGCTGGCCTTTTCAACCTATTTTCCAAAATGGGACTGGATGCTGGGCACCGGTATTTATCTGGATGATGTCACCGAAAAAGTGCATGTGGTACAGGCCGAATTGCAAAATTCAATCCGCCAGACCCGCTTCGTGCTTTTGCTTCTAACCATCGGGGCCATCGGGGTGACCACGATCATTCTGGCCAGCCTGCAATTGTCCGAACAACGGCTTGCAGATGCCAGGTTGAAAAAACTGACAACACGTATCGTTGACATACAAGAAGATGAACGCAAACGGGTCTCGCGTGAATTACACGATAGTATCAGCCAACTGCTTGTGTCCGCAAAATACGGGATCGAAAATGCGCTTGGGCATAGCCGCAAAGGCTCGAAAGTCATTCAGCCGATCGAACAATCCATTACCGCCCTGGATGCGGCGATTTCCGAAGTCCGCCGCATCTCGATGGATCTGCGACCGTCCATTCTGGACGACATCGGGCTTGCCGCCGCGATCAAGGGGTTGGGTGCGGAATTTACTGCGCATAGCAACTTTACAGTGACCGTTGATGCAGAGCCGGTGCAAAACCTATTAAGCGACGAAGCCAAAACAGCCCTTTACCGGTGCCTGCAAGAAGCATTGACCAACACGGCCAAACATTCCCAGGCTGAAAATGTTTCAATCATCCTGAAACGCGCCGGCAACAAAATCCAGCTGGATATCAAAGACGACGGGCGCGGCGCGCCGCTGGGGGTGCGTTTTTTACAGGAAGGCACGGGTCTTGGCCTGCGCAATATGCAAGAACGTATTGACAGTTTCGGCGGAAATATCCAATTCATCGATGTCAAACCTTCTGGTTTTGGCATCCGTATCACATTACCGATCGCAAAGGACGCGTGACACATATGAAACCCAGCCAGCACATCAAGATTATCATCGTAGACGACCATGACCTGCTGCGCGAAGGCATCAGCGCACGCCTTGCCGACGTCGACTATATCGAGATCATTGCCGAGGGCCGCAATGGCCGCGAGGCGGTCGATCTATGCCAGTGCCTACAGCCCGATGTTCTGTTGATGGACATCTCTATGCCCCTTATGAACGGGCTGGAGGCCGCTAAAATCATCCGCGAAACCGGCTTAAAAACCCGCATCCTGTTCCTGTCGATCTATGACAATAACGAATACATACAAGAAGCTTTGCGCATCGGGGCCAATGGGTTCGTATTAAAAGACGTGTCCAAACCTGAAATGCTGAACGCGATCAAATCGGTGGCCGAAGGGGCAACCTATCTGGGCAAGAAAGTTGCTGCATCACTGCAAAAGGGAACCGGCGAACATGTGGAAACCGTCAATACCTACGGGCTGACAAAGCGTGAAAAACAGGTATTGGCCCTGATCGCCGAAGGACACCCGAACAAGGAAATCGCCTATCGTCTGAATATCTCGATCCGCACGGTTGAAAGCCACCGTTCTGCCATTCGCGATAAAACCGGCGGCGGCAATGCCGCCACGCTGGCTAAAATCGCAAGCGATCTGGGCCTGTAACGACAATCTTTGGGTTGATACCTAAAACCGCTTGCACATGCCCGCGGTTTCGGTTTCTGATCCAGCCAAGTGGCCGACACTTTCATGTAAAAGTCACGCCACACCCCTTTGGAAAGACTGTTATGAATAATCGCAATGGCATTTTGCTGGTGATCGCCTCTATGGCAGGGTTCACCATTGAAGACATGTTCATCAAACAGCTGTCCGCAACCATCTCCACCGGCCAGATATTGCTGACGCTCGGCGCATGCGGCGCATTGATCTTCGCGCTCATGGCACGCGCCAAGGGCCGCAGCCTATCAGCACGCCACGCATGGACAAGGCTGACAATCGCACGCGCATGCGCCGAAGCCGTTGCCGCCCTTGCATTCCTCACCTCGCTGGCCCTTGTGCCGATTTCCACAGTAGCGGCCGTGTTCCAAGCCACGCCGCTGGCCATCACAATGGGGGCAGCCCTGTTCCTTGGTGAACAGGTCGGTTGGCGGCGTTGGAGTGCGATTGTCGTGGGTTTCATCGGTGTGCTACTGATCATCCGCCCCGGCTTCAGCGCGTTCGACCCCGCGATCATCTTTGTCCTTATCGCGGTTCTGGGCGTTGCCGCGCGCGATCTGGTCACCCGCCTGATCCCGGACAATATCGCGTCCACCGTGATATCATTCCAGGGCTTTATCGCGGTGTTTTTCGCAGGCGTGGCATTGTTGCTGGCCAAATCAGACACCTTGGTATCCGTCACCCCGCTGGAAACCGCCTATCTTGCAGGGGCGGTGATCTTCGGCGTTGCAGGCTATTACGCCATCGTCGCGGCCATGCGCATCGGCGAGGCTTCCGCCATCACGCCCTTTCGCTATACCCGCCTGCTATTCTCACTGATCGTCGGCGTGGTGGTTTTCAATGAACGCCCCGATACCATGACCCTGACAGG
>DAOUQS010000177.1 GCA_030625465.1 Amylibacter sp.
TGCCGCTGCATTGGGAACGTTTGCGGAATAAACCGTAAACCGTGGCGCCAGCCCAACGGTAGACATGATGTCCGCAACCAGTTTTTTAGCCTCGTCACTAGATGAAAAAGAATACAGATCATGTGGAACAACATCATTTGCGCCAAAGGAACAAAAACTGTTTGTATCTTCCAAACTCAGCACAGCTTGGGCCTGCGCACGCTGGCCACCATAAAGCATAAAGACTAAAGACGCGCCAATAAAAAAGAAAATCCGCATAAATCCCCCAGTAAAACATCGTAATATCGGGGCAGATATTACCAGAATTCCAACATATTGAATAGCCCTTTATAAACGCACTGTATCGCCAAGGCATCATCGCCTGATATGTTGCAAGGGTCATATTTACGCTTTGACACACCGCTTGAAAAGCACCGTTTAACCTTTAAGTTTGCAAACATAACCGAATAGTTTCAATTGGTTAACTAGATACCCGCCTGGGATATTGCATTTTTGCACCCTAGGAATGCTCTTCCCGTGCGGTTTCCACCAGTGCCCGATTGAAGGCGCGCAAAGCGTCGATCTCGTATAACACCCCTAGCACCCCCGAACCATCTGCGGCCACCACAGGAATAAACCCTGCATCATTTTTGCCAAACAACGGCATCGCGGTTTCTAGTGTTGCGTCCACACTGACCATTAAGCCCTGCGCGACCATCGCCTTTGCCACATCTTTTTCCCCGTCCACATCGCGCATCAAGCCCTTGATGCTGAACGTCGCCAGCAAATACGTCTGCGGCCCCGCGGCCATATTAATGCCCAACCTTTCCAGCTGTGTCAGGAAAAACGAGCGGCGCACCAAACGGCTGGCAATTGCCGATGACATGGATACCGCCACCAGAACTGCCAGACCAGTTTGCCAATCGCCGGTCATCTCGAACACCAGCAATGCCGTGGAAATCGGCGCGCCCAGCACCGCGGCCGCAACGGCGGCCATACCGGCCAACGCATAAAGCGTGGCGTAGCTTTCAAACGACGGGAATAGCCCTGTGGCAACCCAGCCAAAGGCCACACCGGTCAACGCGCCGACCATCAAGGACGGTGAGAATATCCCGCCGCCCATGCGCCCTGCAAATGTCACCGCGACAGCCAAAACCTTGGCTGCAACAAACGACACTGCCATCCAAAACGTAATGTTCCCATTCAGGGCATTCAACGTGGTTTCATAACCAACACCGATAATATGCGGAAAGCTTATGGCGATCATCCCCAATCCCGCCCCGGCAATCGCCGGACGCAACCATCCGGGGATTTTCAGACGGTCCTGAACCGCATCGCCAATATCCTCGGCCAGAAAAATCGACTTCATCATAACAACGGCGACCAGACCGCAGACAAGTCCCAACAGGATAAACGCGGGCAACTCCCCATAAAACTGCAACGACATTTGCGGCAAGGTGAACTCGACCAGATCACCGAACATCAGGCGGCTGACAACACTGCCGGCAACGGATGCTATCACAATCGGGGCAAAAGCCTGCACCGCGTAGTGCCGCAACACCACCTCCAATGCAAATAACGTACCTGCAATGGGTGCGTTGAACGATGCCGACACGGCCGCTGCTGCCGCACAGCCCATCAGATTGCGGCCGGTGATGGCGTCCGCATTGATCCAGCGCGACACTTTGCTGGAAATCACCGCGCCCAGATGCACCACAGGGCCTTCGCGCCCGGCCGATCCGCCCATTGAAAGCGTGACCATTGAAGCAAAGGCCGAAGCCAAGCCCGCCTTGCCTTCAACACGTCCACCAGACAACGCCGCCCCCCTGATCACTTGGGCCACACTTCTTGCCCGTCCGTCAGGGGTGAATGTTTGCAAAATAAACCCGACGATCAATCCGCCAACAATCGGCACGACAAGTATCCAGTACCACGGCAGGAATACGGCATAACTGACCATCCCCATATCATCGACACCGTAGACCAGTGTCTCGGCGAAAATGATCCCCATACGAAACAGGCCTGTCGCGGTTCCAGCGGCCACGCCGACCAGCAAGGCAATCACCCAGAACTGAACCTGGCCTAAACCTTTGTAACGGATCACATGAATGGCCGCGCCGCTGTTGTCGCGCACAGTTTTCAGAACATTGGCGGGGATCTTTGTCACATCGGTTCCAATTAACTCTTTTCCAAGTGTTAGTAATTTTCTAGGTTAGGCGCAATCTATCGGAGAAAATAATGTCGGACATTGCAGCAACAATCGCAGAACTACAGACCCTGCTTGGCAAGCGTTTAAACACAAACAAAGCGGTTCTTGACCAGCACGGCCAAAGCGAGACATATTTTGCACTGGCCCCACCCGATGCAGTCGCCTTTGCGCGCAACACGCAAGAGGTCTCGGATATTGTCAAAATCTGCGCCAAGCACAGTTGCCCGATTATACCGTGGGGTGTCGGCACCTCGCTTGAAGGGCATGCTTTGGCGATCAAAGGCGGCGTTACCGTCAGTCTGGCCGAAATGGATAAAGTGGTTAAGGTCTATCAAGAAGACCTGCTTGTGATCGTGCAACCCGGCATCACCCGCGAAGCCTTGAACGAAGATCTGCGCGCCACGGGCCTGTTCTTTCCGGTTGATCCCGGTGCAAATGCCACTATCGGCGGCATGACCGCCACGCGCGCATCGGGCACAACAGCCGTGCGTTATGGCACAATGAAGGAAAATGTGCTGGCACTGGAAGTGGTGCTGGCAGACGGGCGTATCATTCGCACCGGAACACGCGCCAAGAAATCATCATCGGGTTATGATCTGACAAACCTGATGGTGGGTTCCGAAGGCACGCTTGGCATCATCACCGAAATAACCCTGCGCCTGCAAGGCCAGCCCGATGCCATTGCTGCCGCAGTTTGTGATTTTCCGGATGTGGAAGCCGCCGTAAACACGGTGATTGCCGCCGTGCAAATGGGGGTGCCAATGGCGCGGATGGAATTACTGGATGCGTCCTCTATGCAGGCGCTGAATAATTACAGCCAGCTTGGCCTGCCCGAAAAACCGCATTTATTTATGGAGTTTCATGGCTCGGACGCAAGTGTGGCGGAACAATCAGGACTGCTGAAAGAGCTGGCGGGTGATATGGGCGGTGGTGATTTCCAATGGTCCACCAAAACCGAGGATCGTAACAAGTTATGGGCCGCCCGCCACGCAGCCTTTTTAGCCACCAAAGCATTGAAACCGGGGTTTGACGGCATGTCGACGGATGTCTGTGTGCCAATCTCGAAACTGGCTGAAGCAATCACCGATACTGCCAAAGATGCGGCGGATCATGGCATGTTCGCGCCTATTCTGGGCCATGTGGGTGACGGCAATTACCACACTTTATTTCTGACGGATCCCAACAAACCCGAAGAACTGGCCATAGCGCAAAAGCTGTCCCACCGCATGAACACACGCGCCCTTGCTTTGGGTGGCACGGTCACCGGCGAACACGGTATCGGTGTAGGCAAAATGAAATATATGGCGGAAGAACACGGGGCGGCTTGGTCGATCATGGCCGATATAAAACGTACACTTGATCCGCAAAATATCATGAACCCGGGGAAGGTTGTGCAGGTTAATTAGCCGACAACAAGGCCCGTGCGGCGGCACGCGCCTGATCGGTGATAATATCGCCTGCCAACATGCGGGCAATTTCATCGGTTCGGGCGGCCTTATCCAGTTTTGCCACAAAACTAAGGGTTTGCTGCCCGTCGGTGGATTTTGACACTAGCCAGTGATGATCCCCCAATGCCGCAACTTGCGGCGAGTGCGTGACAACCAGAACCTGCCCTTTACCCGCAAGCGCCGATAAACGTCGCCCCACCGCATCGGCGGTGGCGCCACCAACGCCGCGATCTATTTCATCAAAGATCAATGTCAGACCTTCCGCGCGTGAGGTCAGGCAAACTTTCAATGCTAGCAAAAATCGCGACAATTCCCCGCCCGAGGCGATTTTATCAATCGGCCCAAACGGTGCGCCAGGATTAGTCGCTACGGTAAAAATTACACGATCGGCACCATCAGGCCCGGGATCTGCATCGGTGACTTCTGTTTTAAAAACAGCGGCTTCCATCTTTAACGGGGCCAATTCCTGTAGCATCTTTGTATCCAGCTCTGCCCCGGCTTTACGCCGGCTTTTCAGCAATGCCGCCGCCAGTTTATCATACGCCGCTTGTGCTTGCGCCAATTCCTGTTCCAGCGCCTTGATCTGCCCCGCGCCAGTATCTATTGCCTTTAACCGCAGGGCCAAATCTGTTGCCAGATCAGGTAAGCCGTCCGGTTGCACATTATGTTTGCGCGCCAGTGCGCGAATGGCAAACAGGCGCTCTTCGGCGTGTTCCAGTTCCAGCGGATCGAACGCAAGTTGCGTCAGGCAATCCGCGACCCCGATTTGCGCATCGGCCAGTTCATTCATCGCGCGTGACAGGTTTGCAAGTGGTGCGTCCAGCTGGCCCTCGGCCTGATCTGCCGCGTCCTGCAACCAACGGCTGGC
>DAOUQS010000262.1 GCA_030625465.1 Amylibacter sp.
ATAAATTAGGATTTACCTCTGTTGACTTGCGTCAGTAAACCCTTAGAACCCCCATATCAGTTTCGGCGCGGCACTCGCGCTATCATTAAAGGTATGAAACCCATGAAAACTTTTTCAGCGACACCTGCTGATATTGATAAAAAATGGCTTATCATTGATGCCGAAGGCATCGTGTTGGGTCGTTTGGCATCCATTATCGCAATGCGCCTGCGCGGCAAGCATAAGCCAACATTCACTCCGTCCATGGATATGGGCGACAACGTGATTGTTATCAATGCGGACAAAGTCCAGCTAACCGGCAAAAAACGCTCTGACAAAATCCACTACTGGCACACCGGCCACCCGGGCGGCATCAAACAGCGTACAGCTGGTCAGATCCTGGAAGGTAAATTCCCGGAACGTCTGCTGGAAAAAGCTGTGCAACGCATGTTGCCGGGCGGTCCGTTGTCACGTGAGCAAATGCGCAACTTGCGCATCTATGCAGGTGTTGATCACCCGCATGAAGCCCAAAACCCTGAAGTTCTGGACGTTAAAGCCATGAACCCTAAAAATACGCGGAGCCAATCATGAGCGACGAAATCAAGTCTTTGGACGCATTAAAAGACGCCGTAGGTGAATTGCCTGCCGCTGATGTATCTGCCGCAGAAGCGGTTTCTGCTGCAATCACACGCGAACCACAACGTGATGAGCTGGGCCGTTCGTATGCCACTGGCAAACGTAAAGATGCGGTTGCCCGCGTTTGGATCAAGCCGGGTTCTGGCAAAGTGACTGTTAACGGTCGTGAACTGAACAAGTATTTCGCACGTCCCGTGTTGCAAATGATTTTGGCACAGCCTTTCACTGTTGCTGGTGTAACAGGTGAATTTGATGTGATGGCAACTGTAAAAGGTGGCGGTCTGTCAGGTCAGGCTGGTGCGGTGAAGCACGGTATTTCAAAGGCATTGCAACTTTATGAACCATCACTTCGTGGCGCATTGAAAGCGGCAGGCTTCCTGACACGCGACAGCCGCGTTGTTGAGCGTAAGAAATACGGTAAAGCCAAAGCGCGTAAGAGCTTCCAGTTCTCAAAACGTTAAACTTTTTACCATATTGTTTTCAAAGGGCTGGCGTTTCGCTGGCCCTTTTTATTTGTTTGAAACCCTATAGGTTAGCGTAAAAATAAGGTTACACCAATGCAATACAGGGCAGAAATAGACGGGTTGCGGGCCATCGCGGTTGTTCCCGTTATTCTTTTCCACGCGGGTTTTGATCTGTTTCAAGGCGGTTTTGTCGGTGTCGATGTATTCTTTGTGATCAGCGGCTACCTGATAACCTCGATTATCCTGACGAAAAAACGTGCGGGAAACTTCAGCCTGATGGATTTCTACGGGCGGCGTGCAAGACGTATATTGCCGGCCCTGACGATCGTGTTGCTTGCTTCGGTTCTGCTTGCTTTTTTCACGATGTTTCCATCGGATGTGGAAGATTTTTCGCAAAGCCTGATGGCCGCCACGATCTTTTCCTCGAATATATTTTTCTATCTGAACAGTGATTACTTTTACCAGATATCCGAATTGCGCCCCTTGCTTCATACCTGGAGCTTGGCGGTGGAAGAGCAGTATTATATTATCTTCCCGATTTTTCTGATTGCAATATGGAAGCGTGGAAACCGGTTTACTGTCGCCACACTGATGGTCATTGCGCTATCCAGTCTGGGCCTTGCACAGTGGGGCTCGACGCATATGCCCTCGGCGACATTCTACCTTTTGCCGACACGTATCTGGGAACTGTTGATCGGCGTTTTCATTGCATATTACCTGATAGACAAAAAACAGAACCCGTCCAGCCAGACCCTAAGTCTGCTTGGTTTTGCAATGATCGTCTTTTCGATTTTCGTCTTTGACAAACACACCCCTTTTCCAAGCATTTACGCGTTAGTGCCGACATTGGGCGTGGGGTTAATCATTCTGTATACGGCGCCCGGAACGCTGCTTTATCGTTTGTTAAGCCTTAGAATACTGGTCGGGATCGGGTTGATCAGCTACAGCGCATATCTGTGGCACCAACCCCTGTTTGCCTTTTCCAGAATTTGGACGGGTGAAGCATTAGGCTTGTTGCCGCTAATGGTTCTGATTTTTCTGTCGTTCGCTCTGGCTTACTTAAGTTGGCGCTATATCGAAACGCCATTTCGTAATCGAGACGTTATAAATCGTCGCGTATTCAGCCGCTTGGTGACGGGCTTCACAGTGTTTTTTATCGCAGTTGGTGTCGCGGGCGACGCCACAAAACCTTTGTATATCGCCAAAGCTCAGGGCCGGTCCGAATACCTGTTCACGCTGGATTATGAGGTGCTGGAAAAGCAGGCACGGGTTTTGACCAAACGCTATGCGCAACAGGATTTCGGGGGAAGTTTTGAGACCACCAAAAAAAAGATCCTTATTCTGGGCGATTCGCTGGCAGATGATTTTATAACATCAGCCAAACTGTCGGATGAAATCACCGCATCGTTTGAACTTAAGCATCTGAATTTTGACGATCTTTGTTTTGATCCGGACACCACCTCGACAGGTTGCGCGCTTGCGCACAAACGATTGGCTGAAAATCAAAATCTTGTAGGTCAGGCCGACGTAATCCTGATCACTGTGGGGTTTCATTCAACGACTTATGTTGAAGGTCTGAAGGACATATTCGACGGACATCTTGAAAAGCTGATGATCGTGTCCAGCCCGCTGTTTGACCCGGCCTTGCGGTTTGTAAAAGAGGTGGCCGGTGGTGACACCTTGCCCGAGGCGGAAATGGACCGGATATATTTCCGGCAAAAACGCAAGGATGTACCGTATAGCAATGAGCGTGCGAAAAAGTTCGCCAACAGGCACGGGAT
>DAOUQS010000263.1 GCA_030625465.1 Amylibacter sp.
CGCTTTATCGTCAAAACCATCAGGCGCATAATAGTTCGGACGATCCCAACCGTTAACCTGACCAAACTGTGCGCCCGCCGCTTTTTGGCGGTCATAAGCGGGCGATGTACGCAAAGCACGCGCCGCTTCGCGTTCTTCATCGGGGTGGTGCAAAACGTAGACGTGTTCATAACATTCCTCATTTTTCACCGAGGCATATTCCGTGGTCATCCAGGAACCGTAGCGTTTGGGGTCAAGGCTGGCCATATCAATTTCAGCCTCACCTTCGACCATCATCTGCGCCATATAGTTGCCGACACCACCAGCGGCCGTGATCCCGAAACTGAAGCCTTCCGCCAGCCACATATTGCGCAGCCCAGGGGCAGGCCCCACCAGCGGGTTGCCGTCAGGGGTGTAGCAAATCGGGCCGTTGAAATCATCCTTCAAGCCGCTTTCTTCACAAGACGGCATGCGGTGGATCATCGCCATATACTGCTCTTCGATACGTTCCAGTTCCAGCGGAAACAAATCCGCGCGGAAGCTATCAGGCACACCGTATTTAAACCGCGCAGGCGCGTGTTTTTCATAGACACCCAAAATCCAGCCACCACGTTCTTCGCGGACATAAGATTGCGCATCCGCATCACGGATCACAGGGTGTTCAGGATTACCATCTGCACGCCACTGTACCAAAGCAGGGTCTTTATCGGTGACGATAAACTGGTGTTCCACAGGGATCGCGGGAATTTTGATGCCCAGCAATTTTGCCGTGCGCTGCGCGTGATTGCCTGTAGCCGTCACAACATGTTCCGCCGTGATGATTACCTGCTCTTCGCTTGGCACCAGATTGCCGCCCTTTTCCACCATCTTGGTGCAGGTCACTTTCCATTCAGAACCAGTCCACGCGTACCCGTCAACCTGCCATTTGCGTTCAATAATCACGCCACGTTGACGCGCACCCTTGGCCATTGCCATGGTCACATCCGCCGGGTTGATATAGCCATCACCGGGGTGATAAATCGCCCCCTCCAGATCGTCCGTGCGGATCAGCGGCCAGCGTTCCTTGATCTGCGCAGGCGTCATATACTGGTATTCAATACCCACCGTTTCAGCGATGGAACCGTACAGCATGTATTCATCCATACGGTCGTTAGTCTGTGCCATACGCAAGTTGCCGACAATGGAAAATCCCGCGTTCAGGCCGGTTTCGGCCTCAAGGGATTTATAAAACTCAACCGAATAATCATGTAGGTGCGTCGTCGCATATCCCATGTTGAACAAAGGCAGCAGGCCGGCCGCGTGCCAAGTTGACCCCGAAGTCAGTTCATCACGTTCCAGCAACATCACATCATCCCAGCCGTATTTCGCCAAATGATAGGCAATGCCTGCACCAACAGCGCCACCGCCAACAACCAGAGCTTTTACATGCGTTTTCATGGGATCAATTCCTTAAATCTGAATTCTAACGCTAGATTGCAAAATTTGAACGCGCAGGGCTAGAGTGCGCCGACTTATTTGGGGGAAAAACGACATAGGGGTCGCAAATTGCATAGGTCGGTTGACCTTCGCCACCGCAGAGCTATGTTTTGCGACAATTACACCGGAGAGCAGCATGACCACCGCAAACCCCTTTTTCACCGCATGGAACGCCCCGTTTGAAATACCGCCGTTTGATCTGATCAACGACGACCATTTCGCGCCCGCCTTCGCGGAAGCCTTCAAACAATCCCGTGCGGCGGTGGATACCATCGCCGATGCGCAAGCCGCACCAACTTTTGCCAACACCATCGAGGCCTTGGAACGCGCGGATCATTTCATGGACCGCGTCGCGGGGGTTTTTATGAACCTAACCGGTGCAAACGCCAATGATGCGCTGGAAGCTTTGCAGCGCGATCTTGCGCCCAAATGGGCCGCGTTCAATTCGGAAACCATGATGAATGCCAAATTGTTCGGACGCATTGATACGCTTTATCAGGGGCGCGATACCTTGGGCCTGTCAAGCGAACAGTTGCGCGTGCTGGAATTGTATCATGAGGTGTTCGTGCGCTCCGGTGCCAAGCTTGTGGGTGACGCACGCGATCGGCTAGCAGCTATTTCACAACGGCTGGCAGAGCTGGGAACCGCGTTTACCCAGAACCTTTTGTCCGATGAACGCACATGGTTTATGGAACTGTCACAAGATGATTTCGCGGGCTGTCCCGATTTCCTGATCTCGGCCGCACATGAAGCGGCCAAGGAACGCGATCTTGCAAGTTACATCATCACCTTGTCCCGTTCACTGATCGTGCCGTTCCTGCAATTCTCGCCACGCCGTGATCTGCGTGAGGTGGCTTTTAAAGCATGGGTTGCACGCGGTGAAAACGGCGGTGCCACGGATAATCGCGGGATTGTCACGGAAACCCTGAAGCTGCGCCAGGAACGCGCCAACCTGTTGGGCTATGACACATTTTCCGATTTCAAGCTGGCCACTGAAATGGCAAAAACCCCTGACGCCGTGCGCGATTTGCTGATGGCCGTGTGGGAACCTGCGAAAGCGGCGGCCAGCAGGGACGCTGAAAAGCTGACAAAGTTGATGCAAGCAGACGGTATCAAGGCCGATCTGGCCCCGTGGGACTGGCGTTATTACGCAGAGAAACTGCGCAAGGCCGAACATGATCTGGACGAGGCAGAACTGAAGCCCTACTTCCAGCTAGACCAGATGATTGAAGCGGCTTTCGACTGTGCAAACAAGCTGTTCGGCCTAAGCTTCACACCGATAGACGCACCACTTTACCATTCCGATGCTCGCGCATGGGAAGTGAAGAAGGGCGACCGGCACATGGCCGTGTTCATTGGCGATTATTTCGCACGATCCTCCAAACGGTCAGGCGCATGGTGTTC
>DAOUQS010000381.1 GCA_030625465.1 Amylibacter sp.
CTTGCATCAACGCTGCTTGTTCCGCCAGGTAAAATCCCGGGTAATAAAGTGATAGCAGTTGCTGTACTGAACCAGCGGAAACCTGCGGCAATATCCACGGTTATTTTTGGGTCTTGATATGCGCGATAAGTGGCATAACCATTGAATATCTGCGTCTTGAGGGACGTATTAATACCGGAAAAGGCCGGGTTGGGCGTGGTGTTTCCAAAAGACAGATCGGTCAGCATGTAATCGGCAATGAAGCCCCAGCGTCCGTTGTTGGCTTCAAAAGCCCCCATGAAAGAAAAGTCAAGATTATCAAGCGCATCACTGAAGCTCAAGCTGGCTTCTACGTCGCCTATGGCGGCTGTCGTTTCGGATGTATAAATATAAATGGAAGCGGTATAATCCCAATCGCCAGCAAAAGCCGTGCCGGGAAATGCCAGTGTTGCCAAAGCGGCGATATTTCTAAAGTATTTTAGAAAATGCTGCATATCTATTTCCTATATTAATAATAAATCATTATAAATTTATGCCACAAATACGTTCTAGACTAGTTTGGGTCAATCCCCCCCTCTAATTCAACCCGCGGGTATGTACCATATCGGGGTTGTATAGGCGCGTTTCTGTCATTCGGGCAATTCCAAGCCGAAAAAATAGTTGCTTGTGTATTTTTCTTGACCTTGTAAAGTTTGGCTAACAAATAGGGAGAATGACGTGTGCGCAATTTATTGATTACCACCGTGCTGGTTTCTGCACTATCGACCTATTCACTGGTGCCTTTGTTGGCGCAGACCACGGCGGCCTCTGGCGAAACTGCGACGACGGGTGCAGCCCAAAGCGAAGAGGCTGAGTTTGCCGGCTTAACCGCAGAAGAACTGGACGCGCTGGTCGCTCCGGTCGCGCTTTATCCCGATACACTTTTGATACAGGTACTTGTGGCGGCGACATACCCGCTGGATATTATAAAAGCGCAAAGGTTCCTGAACAATAATGATGGGCTTGAGCAAGATGCGTTGACTGACGCGGTCGAAGCGCAGCCTTGGGATCCAAGCGTACAGGTTTTGGCAACGGCTTTTCCCACTGTGCTGAACCGGATGGCAGATAACATAGACTGGACCGAAATGGCCGGCAACGCGATGCTGGCACAGCCTGATGACGTTATGATCTCGGTGCAGCGTATGCGCGAAGCGGCGATTGATGCGGGTAGTCTGATAGATACCGCAGAACAAGAGGTCATGCGGGATGAAACCGAGGCCGTGGTGATCGTTCCGACCAATCCGGAAATCGTCTATGTGCCGACCTATAGAACCCAAAGGGTGTACTATCAAAACAACGACGCGCTAATTTTCTTTTCCACCGCCATTCTGATCGGTACGATCTACCATCGTCACCATCATCGTCACTGGCATGGTTATTGGGGATGTCGAAATTGTGGTGGCTACAACGGCCGTCCAACCCACTACCGTTCGGGTGGTATCAACATCAATGGCAATGTGAACATCGGCAATAATGTTGGCAACAACTGGAAACCACAACCACATCGTGAAACGCGTGCCAAAGAAAACTTGCGTACGCGTGCAAGCGTCGGTGACCGAAATCGCCCCGGTGCAAGCACTGGTAAAGTGCCATCAATGAATAACAAAGCCACA
>DAOUQS010000217.1 GCA_030625465.1 Amylibacter sp.
TCATTGGCTTATGAAGCGATGGAAAAAGCCGAGGCTGACGGCGTGGATCTGTTGATGATCGACACGGCGGGACGTTTGCAAAACCGGCAGGATTTGATGGAAGAGCTGGCGAAAATCGTGCGGGTGATCCGCAAGAAAGACCCAGATGCGCCGCATAATACACTGTTGGTTCTTGATGCGACCACAGGCCAGAATGCTTTGGCGCAGGTCGAAGTATTTCAAGATGTATCCAATGTCAGCGGCTTGATTATGACCAAGCTTGATGGCACGGCCAAGGGCGGTGTTCTGGTGGCTTTGGCGGATAAGTTTGGTCTGCCGATCCATGCGATTGGTGTGGGTGAACAAATCGACGATCTGGCCCCGTTTGATCCGGAAGAGTTCGCGCAAGCGCTGACAGGTCATACGATTTGACCGAATGGCTGATCTCTATTGAAGGCACATCAGAAGGTCGCCAATTGGCGATGTTTCTGGCCCTGATCGCAGCGTTTATGCACGCCATATTCGGGGCGTTGCAAAAGGGCCGCCATGATCCGTGGCTGACGCGCGGGGCAATAGATTTTTGCTATGGCATCATTGCAATGCCGTTTGCATTATTTGTCGTACCTTGGCCCGAACCCCATATGTGGTTGATTTTCGCAGGCATGTTTGTGATCCATATGGTCTATAAATATACGCAGGCAAAGGCCTATTCCTATGGGGCTTATACGGTGGTTTACCCCGTGGTGCGCGGGCTTGGACCGGTGGTGACTGTTTTGGCGGCAGGCATTGTTTTTGGCGAACAATTCGCAGGCTTGCAATGGGGCGGATTGCTTTTGCTGACGCTGGCAATCCTTGCACTTGCGGTTCTGAACCTTAGTCGCGAAAAAGTTGATCGTCATGCGATAAAACTGGCGCTTGCATGGGCTGTGGCGACCGGTTTCATGGTTGCGGCCTACACCACTTATGACGCTTATGGTATTCGCGAAACGCCCAATCCGTTTACATTTTTGGCGTGGTTTTTCTTTATTGACGGTTTTTTGTTCCCGATTATTGCGGTTTCGAAGTGGCGACGTATGGAACATCCGCCGCTGGTACGCCCGTTGATGGTGCGCGGTTTTATCGGCAGCCTTGTGGCGTTTATGAGTTTTGGCTCGATTTTATTGGCAACACGGCTTGATAAAGTCGGTGAAGCGGCTGTACTTCGTGAAACCTCAACCGTGTTTGCTGCTATTATAGGGTGGCTGTTTTTGAAAGAAACTGTAGGCCCCGCACGCGCGGTTTTAATGAGTTTAATTGCCGCCGGTGCGGTTTTAGTGGAATTCGGCGGATAGCCGCGATAAAGGAATGATATGACAGAGAAAAAGATAAACCCGATTGTGAAACTGGCCCTTGAAATGGGGCCTATTATTTTGTTTTTTGTGGCTTACACCAAGCTGAAAGAAAACACCTACACGATCATGGGGCGTGATTACGAAGGCTTTATTGTGGTGACCGGGATCTTTATTCCCGTGCTGCTGATTTCCACCGGTATTCTTTGGGCTTTAACCGGAAAGCTGTCGAAAATGCAGTTGATGACCGCCGTTCTTGTGGTGGTTTTCGGTGGATTATCGGTCTGGTTCAATGACGAGCGTTTTTTCAAGATGAAGCCGACGATGATATATCTGTTCTTTGGCGGCTCTTTGGGGTTTGGCCTGTTGCGCGGACATTCCTATTTAAAGTCGATGATGGACGGGGCCATGCCGCTAAACGATGAAGGCTGGATGATCCTGACCAAACGGATATGCATTTTCTTTTTGACGCTTGCTGTCGTGAACGAGGTCGTCTGGCGCACAATGACGACGGACGCCTGGGTGAACTTCAAGACCTTCGGGTTGACCGCCGCCCTGTTCGTATTTTTCATGTCCCAAAGCAAGTTGATGGAAAAATACGGGACCGTTAAGGACGACGATTAACTAAGGACGGCGATTAACCGTTTATCTGGTTTTAAACAGGATTTTTTGTGCATCTTTGTTGCTGTTGTCCGAGCGTTTTTCGGCGGCAAGCGCGCGACCCTTTGCAACACCTTCGCGGGCTTCACAGCGTTCCAGCCATTTAGCCATGTTCGGGAAGTCTGCAATATCTTGTTCTTGGCGTTCCCATAATGTGGCCCACGACCATATGGCCATATCGGCTATGGAAAAGGCACCGCAAATATAGTCTTTGCCCGCCAGTTGCCGTTCCAGAACGCCATATAGGCGTTTGGTTTCAGCACGATAGCGATCTTGCGCATAGGGTAGAACCTGTGGTGGTTCCATTTTTGGCGCATACAGCAAAAAGTGGTGCGCTTGCCCCGCCATCGGGCCAAGTCCGCCCATTTGCCACATCAGCCATTGATCAATTTCAATGCGTTCGCGTTCTGATGTTCCATAGAATTTGCCGACCTTGCGGGCAAGATACTGCAAAATAGCCCCTGACTCGAAAATTGAGATTGGCGCGCCGTCCGGCCCGTTCGGGTCAACGATTGCCGGCATCCGGTTGTTCGGGGCGATTTTCAGAAAGTCGGGTTTGAACTGGTCGCCCGCACCGATGTCAACCAGATGCAAGGTGTAGGGCAGGTCCATTTCCGCCAGTGCAATGCTGATTTTCCAGCCATTCGGGGTCGGCCAGTAATATAGATCAATTGGATCGGTCATGTCATTCTCCGTTGGTTATTGGCAGAATGGCAGAAAATCGGGCGGGGTCAATTCACTGTTGCATCAGGCCCTGACCCTGAAGATATTGAAACACCCGATTTGGTGCGGGCGTGTTAAATGCAAATGTGTTTGCCCCCATATCCAGCATCAGGTCTGTTGCGGCTTGGCTGTTATCCGGAACCTCGGACCAGTTTGCATGGGCAAACTTATAACCGAAACAAATCGCACGGTCAGCCGGGCCCGGTTTTGGCCCTAACCGATCAAAGAAAAACGCGGTTATATTGTTGTTTTTCATAATAAGATTGTGACAGTCCAAATGCCTGCCCATCGGGCAATCCAGTGCGGCAAGGGTGCGCGCCGAGTATTCGAATGCATTGGATAAAAGCAGGCGGCGCCACATTTTGGATCGCGCCCTATGCACCGCCATCAGGGCCACGCGTGCGCCCAGCCGGTGGGCAACCACGTCCACCGGACTATCCGGGGCGATTTTGCGCAAGCCGTTGATCAGGTCAGCCAGCCCCTTGGCTTCCAGACCGGCCTTTTCATACGGGGTTGCGAAATCCGGTAGGGCGCGCAGGCCTGCCGCATAGCCTAGCCAGCGAAAGTCTATGACAAGCGTGTTATTGTCCTGTGGTTGCAGGGCAAAGGGCGTGAACCGGTGATGGGCCGGCAATTGTATGGATATCCTTGGCGAGGAGGGATGCCGCTCGATATGCTTTGCCAAAAGGCCCATCACGTCACGCCGGGGGGTTGCGGGGGAATATATATCCCCATTGTGCGACTGCACCCGAAAAACTGTCATATATTGCTCTTACTACTGCTCTTGTGGATATTTAATGCAAGCAGCTTTCGAAATCGTAAAATCATACGACCCATTGACGAAATTGTGCTTTTTAAGTACGAATAATTTGAGGCGATTTGTAACCGGATTGTGGGCCTCGTAAAATATGCCGCTAAAGAGGTCTGGGCGATACGCGACCCCGACTGTAACTCGGTTGGGGTTTTTTATTGGGCGATGCCCGGAAAGAA
>DAOUQS010000054.1 GCA_030625465.1 Amylibacter sp.
ATTTGGAAACCATCCGAAAAAACACCGCTAACGGCCCTTGCCGTGCAGAAAATATGCGACCGCGTTACCGCTGATTTCGCCGAAGCCCCTGATGGCTTGATCCAAACCATTATCGGCGCGCAGGACACAGGCGAAATACTGACGGCATCGCGCGATGTGGCAATCATCTCGGCTACGGGATCTACCCGAATGGGGCATGCGGTCGGTGCGAAACTGGCAGAGCGCTTCGGGCGGTGCATTCTGGAATTGGGCGGCAACAACGCAATGATCGTAACCCCGTCAGCCGATCTGGAAATGGCATTGCGCGCCGTTGTATTTTCCGCAGTGGGAACAGCCGGACAGCGGTGTACCACATTGCGCCGCCTGATTGTGCATGAAAGCATTTATGACCAACTGTTACCGCGCCTGAAAACCGCTTATAGCGGCCTACCCATTGGCGACCCGTTAAAAGATGGCGTTCTGGTCGGCCCGCTGGTTGACGCACAAGCACTGGACGGCATGGAAAAAGCATTGCAGCAGGCAGCAAGTGATGGCGGCAAGGTTCATGGTGGCGCGCGCGTTCACAAAGATACATTCCCGCACGCGGCATACGTGACACCTGCAATCGCTGAAATGCCAAGCCAAACTGACATCGTGAAGCACGAAACATTCGCGCCAATCCTTTATGTTTTGAAATACACCGATCTGGATCAGGCAATCGCCATTCAAAACGATGTGCCACAAGGCCTGTCATCGTGCATTTTTTCAACGGATGTACGCGAAACAGAGTATTTCCTTTCGGCATCCGGCTCTGACTGCGGGATTGCGAACGTCAATATCGGGCCTTCTGGCGCAGAAATTGGCGGTGCATTCGGCGGTGAAAAGGATACCGGCGGCGGACGCGAAAGCGGCTCGGATGCGTGGCGTGGCTATATGCGCCGCCAAACCAACACGATCAACTATTCACGCGAACTGCCACTTGCACAGGGCATCAAGTTTGACATCTAGGAAGCAGGCAAATCATGGCTTTTAATAATATTGCTGTTCTCGGGCTGGGCAAGGTCGGCACTTTGGCGGCCAAACTGTTGTTTGAGGCAGGCTTTAACGTCACCGGATACGATATGAACGCCCCGCGCACGACCCTGCCGTTCACGGTTGAAAACATTGATTTGACCTCGCCCGAAGCCCTTGCAAAGGCATTTGGCAAGGTCGACGCTATCTTGTCCTGCCTGCCCTTCCATCTGAACATCGGCATAGCAACGGCGGCACACCATGCCGGCATTCATTACTTCGACCTGACCGAAGATGTGCCGACCACCAATGCCATCATCGAGATGAGCCAAAACGCAAAGGGTTTAATGGCCCCGCAATGTGGGCTGGCACCGGGCTTTATCGGCATTGTTGGCGCGTCCTATATCGCGATGTTTGATAAATGCCGCTCGATCAGAATGCGCGTGGGTGCCTTGCCGCAACACCCCACGGGCCTGTTAGGATATGCCTTCAACTGGTCACCTGAAGGGGTTGTGAACGAATACCTGAATGACTGCGAGGTCATCGAGGAAGGTGTGCGCAAGTGGGTTTCGGCAATGGAATGGCATGAAACGCTTTATATAGACGGAATGCAGCTAGAGGCTTTTACAACATCAGGCGGGCTTGGCACTATGTGCGAGACTTACTTGGGTCAAGTCGACAATATTGACTATAAAACAATGCGATATCCCGGCCATATGAAACTGATGAACTTCTTTTTCCACGAATTGCTGATGCGCGAAAATCGCACGGCTGCCGGTGAAATACTGGTCAACGCAAAGCCGCCTGTCCAGGATGATATCGTCTATATTCACGTCGCCGCAGAAGGCAGTATCGACGGTCGCTTGCAGCGCAAGGAATTTGTGCGTGGCTATCGCCCGATTGAAATTGCAGGTGGCAAACAAACGGCTATCGCCTGGACGACTGCGGGGTCGGTTGTCGCGATCATCGAGATGGTGCGTGATGGAACCTTGCCAGATAGCGGATTTCTAAAACAGGAAGACGTGAAACTGGAAGATTTCCTGGCGACGAAAACAGGCAGCCTCTATACATAGAAATTGCTGGGCTTCGTTCTATAGAAGTTCGGGTGTTACAGGAATATCAACATAATTGTGGGTGTTTCGATATCAAGTTGTGGTTCACACTTGAACTGTAACCGTATTATTTGCAAAAAACCCCGGCCATTATCTGACCGGGGTTTTCGCATACGTTTAAATCAGGATTATTTTACCTGACGACAAACACTGAACAGGTTGAATGCCGAACCACGCGTGCGGCGTTCGGGCCAAGCAGGAAATCCTTGAAATCCGGCTTATGCGCACCGATAACAATCAACGATGCCCCATCCGCAGCGGCCACTTTTAGGATTTCCTCATAAGCATTGCCAGTTACAACCAAATGCCGAACCTTTGCATTGATCTCGGGGCCAAGGGCCTCTTCCGACAATGAATCCAGTTCTGCTTTGGTTTTAGCAAGCGCCTGCGATTGGTGATCCTTGTCAAAGAACCCCCCGACCATGCTCATGCCAAAATCGGGCATTACCGTAATGACATCAAGCTGCGCCCCATCAAGACTTGCCAGACGGGCAGCTTGTTTGATCACATTCTGATCACGCCCTTTATTGCTGACATCGACAGCACATAAAATTGTATTACTCATGCTGGTTCTCCTTTCTTGTTGATCCGGCCCCGTTGCAGCATGACGATAAGGCCAAGCAGCATAAACGCAGGAATAAACATAAGTTCTTTTGGCATCTGATCTGCTGGCGCATTAACCGAAGTCAAAACCACCGAATCATCTGCATAAAAATCAAACGATCCAAGCTTGTCAGCAAACGGCGTACCAAAGCTTGGCTCGTCCATTTTGGCAACATCGCCATCAACGATCAACGCAAGTCCGGTATCGGCCAGGCGCGAAGCACCATCGCCATCACCTTCAATAACCACCAGTAATGTGGTTTCCGTGATCTTACCGGTATCAAAATCCGGACCCGAGACAATCAAGCGCAGGTTATCCCCAGCTGATGCCTCACCCAGAGCCTGCTCCAGTGTAGTTGGTGCTACCGCTTCAAACGGTGACTGGACCTTATTCATGAAATACCCCGGCTGGAACAGCGCGAAGGCCACAACACATAAGCCAATGCTTTCATAAACCCGGCTTTTCACCAGGAACCAGCCCATCGTGCCCGCCGTGAACACCAATATGGCAATCGAAGCGGTGATGAACACCATTATCCCTTGCCCCACTCCGACATTGATCAACAAAAGATCTGTGTTGAAGATGAACATGAACGGCAATGCCACAGTCCGCAGACTATAGAAGAAGGCGATGAAACCGGTTTTGATCGCATCCCCCCCTGACACTGCGGCCGCGGCGAAACTGGCGAGCCCCACCGGCGGCGTAACATCCGCCATAATCCCAAAGTAGAACACAAATAGGTGCACTGCGATCAACGGCACAATCAGGCCGCTTTGCGCGCCAAGGCTAACCACAACGCTGGCCATCAGAGATGACACAACGATATAGTTTGCCGTGGTTGGCAGACCCATACCCAGGATCAGCGACAAGACACCAACCAGTGCCAGCATCGCAATCAGGTTACCACCCGAAAGGAATTCAACCAGATCGGCCATAACCTGACCAATACCCGTAAGGGTCACGGTGCCCACAATCACACCGGCAGTAGCTGTTGCCAGCCCGATACCGATCATATTGCGTGAGCCGTCAATCAACCCCTGGATTAAATCCCCAAGGCCGTCTTTGGCTTTGTTTGCCAGTTCAGATTCGCCACGGAACATGGCTTTGATTGGGCGCTGTGTCAGTAAAATCACAAACAACAGTGTCGTCGCCCAGAACGCTGACAGGCCTGGTGATTTCTGTTCAATCATCAGGAAGTAGACCAGAACAATGATTGGCAAGATGTAATAAAGCCCAGCTTTATAGATCTCGGCAATTACTGGCAGTTCAACTTCTGCAGCATTTGGATCATCTGGAACCAGATCATCCACACTCGCCGCAAGTTTCAGCAGGCCAAGGTAAACCGCAACAGTTAGAAGGGCCAACACCATTGGCGCCATAGCTGGCATCATTGAGCTGATAAACTTGATCGGATATTGCACGCCATAACACAGCAATGCAAAGCCGGCAAAGAACCCGGCCATACCGCCGATGGTCTTGCCCATAGAAACAACCCGGTTACCCAAAACCGGCATATTGGTTTTCACGGCTTCCAGATGCACAATGTATACAAGTGCTATATAAGAGATCGTTGCAGGCAGGAATGCATGGGTGATCACCTCGACATAAGAAATGCCGACATATTCAACCATCAAAAACGCCGCTGCCCCCATAACTGGTGGCATGATCTGACCGTTGACCGAACTGGCAACTTCTACAGCGCCGGCTTTTTCAGAACTAAAGCCAACCCGCTTCATCAGCGGAATTGTAAAGGTACCTGTGGTCACAACGTTAGCGATCGAACTACCTGAGATCAGGCCGGTTGCCGCTGAGCCAACGACGGCCGCTTTTGCAGGCCCGCCTTTAAGGTGGCCAAGGGCGCCAAACGCCATCTTGATGAAATAATTGCCCGCGCCCGCCTTATCCAGCAATGCGCCGAACAGAACGAACAAGAACACGAATTTAGTCGAAACACCCAAGGCAATGCCAAACACGCCTTCAGAGGTGATCCACATATGGCTCATGGCTTTCTTCAGGGATGCGCCTTTCCAGCGGATCACATCAGGCACCACATCAGAGGAGCCAAAGAAAACATAAAGCAGGAATATTGTTGCAATGATCGCCATTGCTGGCCCAAGCGCGCGACGCGCGGCCTCAAACAACAAAATCAGGCCGACAAGCGCGAACCATTTGTCCACGTCGTCAGCAAGCCCGCCGGAATTAACCACCTTCTCGTAGAAGATAAAGCCGTACATCGCGATGCTAGCGGCAACAATTGCCATGACCCAGTCTTGGATCGGAATATAATCTCGCGGGGACGATTTAAGAGCAGGGTACGCCATAAAGGCCAGAAATATTGCGAATGCCAGATGGATTTGTCTGGAGTTGTTGATCCAGTCACCAGGCAGAACGTATGGGGCCCATGGGGACGCCAGAAGCACCTGGAACGTGGCCCAGACAACGGCAATTACAGCCATCATCAAGCCAACTTTGCCGCCGGGGTCTCGGGCCCCTGCATCAGAAGAGGCAACCAGATCCTGGAGTTCCTCCTCGCTTAATGGACTTCCGCCCGCGCTTTGTTCAGCCATATTTCACGTCTCCCTGGGTAATCCGTTTGTTTACGAATTTGATTTGTTATTTTTTGTTATTTCAAACATAAGCGCAGATGGGGGCGTTATGAAACGCCTCCACCTGCATATGCATATTTTATAGAAAAAGGTTGTTATTCAACCCAGCCTTGCTCTTTGTAATATTTCGCAGCACCGGGGTGCAGCGGAGCAGATAGACCATCGTTTGCCATTTGTTTTGGGTCAAGATGGGCAAAAGCAGGGTGCAGCTTTTTGAATGCATCAAAGTTATCAAACACTGACGAAACAACCGCATAAACCGCTTCATCGGACACAGAAGCCGAGGTCACAAATGTGGCGCCAACACCAAAGGTGGCAACATCCGCATCTGATCCGCGATACATGCCACCAGGGATGGTAGCTGAACGGTAATAATCATTGTCATCGATCAGTTTTTGAATGGCAGGGCCATCAACCGTAACAATCAGGCTGTCACAGCTAGTTGACGCTTCTGCAATGGTTCCTGATGGGTGACCAACAGTAAATGCAATCGCATCAAGCTGGTTGTCGCAAAGAGCGGCAGCTTGTTCAGAAGATTTAAGCTCGGACGCCAGAGCGAAATCGCCTGCAGCCCAACCCATTGCTTCTAATACAACTTCAAATGTACCACGTGAACCGGAACCAGGGTTACCAAGATTTACACGTTTGCCTTTAAGGTCAGCAAATGTGCTGATACCGGAATCGGCACGTGCAACAACTGTAAATGGTTCAGCGTGAACAGAGAAAACTGCGCGCAAGCCTTCAAACGGGCCAGCATCTTTGAATTTTGAAGTGCCGTGATAGGCGTGGTACTGCCAATCTGATTGCGCCACACCAAATTCCAATTCGCCTTCGCGGATGGTGTTGATGTTGTAAACCGAGCCACCAGTAGACTCTACAGAGCAGCGAATGCCATGTTCTTTACGGCCTTTATTGACCAAACGGCAAATCGCGCCGCCTGTAGGGTAGTAAACCCCTGTCACGCCACCGGTGCCGATGGTGATGAACTCTTCAGCAAACGTTGCCGGAGCCATCACTGTCACCATAAGCGCGCCTAAAGCCGTGCTAATTGCAGTTTTTTTTGATAATATCTTCATTATTGTTTCCTCCCAGAAGATTCAGTTTAGTAATTAATGTTGCAGATTTCAACTGCACCAACATCTTTGTTGATGTTTTTATGTTACAGGACCCCCCTTTTTTGCCTCTCGTTCACTTAGACCCGATACAATATCGGATTGATATGCAAAAATTGAGGGCAATCCACCTGTGTGTATAAAGGCTACACGGGAACCAGATTTTATCAACCCCTCTTTAACCAAATCCATCAGCCCAGCCATAGTCCGCCCCGTGTAAACCGGATCCAGTAACAGGGCTTCGTCCTGTGCTGCATAGGTTATTGCCGCCATAACCTGTTTATTCATCCGGCCGTAACCCGGGGCCAGAACCCTGTCGTAAACCATGATGTCGGCGGGCGTAATTCCAGTGCTGTCCAGCATCGTTTCAAGCTCTGCCGTTCTTCGCGTGATCCGCGCATGTTGCGGCTCTGCTTTGCGCCGCACACATATGCCATGCACCGGAACACCCCAGCCAATAGCGCGCGCGCCTGCCAGAAATCCCGCATGCGTCAACCCACTACCCGAAGGTATAACCACATGGTCCGGCATCACACCCAGTTCCTGGAATTGTGTAAAACATTCCGCCGCACAATAAGCATATCCCAAACCACCTAACGGCAAATGGTCTATACCTAAATGAACCACATAGGGACGGCGTCCCTTGGCACGCAATTCATCAGCTATACGGTCCAGATTGGCATCAGCCGCAGCTTCATCCTCACCTTCCGAAAAACAGTGTATTTCCGCCCCAAGCAATTGATTAAGCAGAGCATTTCCAGAACTGTTGTAGGCAATATCATCCTTGGGAACGCGGTTTTCCAGCTGCACCACGGCCTGCATCCCCAGCTTGCGGGCAGCCGCCGCGCACAGGCGTACAAAGTTGGACTGGACAGCGCCCGTTATCAGCACTGTATCCGCACCATCGCGCACCGCTGGCCCCAGATAAAATTCAAGCTGGCGCACCTTGTTACCCCCCATCGCCAATGGCAATGTATCGTCCCTTTTCACAAACAGCTCTACCCCCAAGCGCGCACCCAAGCGCGGCAGCAGATCCAATGAGGTGCGGCACAGGTCCAGGTCTGCGGTAGGGTATACTTTTAATGCCGGCAGCATTTTAGAAACGTCAGACAACATCCAAAACTCCTTTTATTAACAATGAAATACCCATGACTATCAGCACCATTTCCAGCAAGCTGCGTAACTTTGCCGCATTTAGGTATTTTCGCCCGTAAACCCCGATCACAATGCCGCCAAACACTGCGGGCAGCAACGCCATGGACAAAGTAACAGTAGCAGCCCCCCAGCCCGCGATTCCAATATGCAGCGCAAATGCAAGCGTATAGGCAATAACAAAATAGGCCCGCAACGTTGCCCGTGTAACCAAAGCATCCGTCCCGATAGACAATAATGCCCACAATGCCACAGGCCCGGGGATTGCCAAAGTACCTGTCATAACCCCTGAAACAACACCGCCCAACCGAATTGGCAAAAATCCGGAATGCCCGGGCGTTTTCTTTGCCGGAAAGAACCGCAACTGGATAACCGACAGCAATATGACCGTTGCACCCAGTAGTTTCAAAGTGGAAATATCCAACAAAACAAGCAGTGCGAAACCGAATGGCAGCCCCAGACAGGCCCAAAAGCTTAGGTTGACTAAAAGTTTGCGGCTTATCGATTTTATTTCAACCGGCAACAGGCACAAAGTAAGTATAAGGTTCAGGATTATCGCGGTTTGCACCGCTGAAATACTGTCCAGAAAATACAGCAACGACGGGCCCGCGATTAACCCCAGCCCGACACCGCTTGCAACTTGCAGCGCAGAGCCAAGCAAGATCAAGCCGAACATCAGGCCAAGGCCGCTTATAGTAACTGTTTGTAATGTGAAATCTAGCATTCATTAATTATGGTCAAGGATTATACTTAATACAATTGACTTTTAATTAACTAATACTTTAATAAAGCTAATGTTATGACAAAGAGACCCAGCCTCCGTTCTTTAGAAGCTTTTCACGCCGTAGTAACACTCGGTTCGGTTTCCGCAGCAGCGGGCCAACTGTTTGTAACCGAGCCCGCGATCAGTCATCTTCTGCGTAGCCTGGAAAAAGCTACTGGCCTAGCGCTGTTTGGCAAAAAAGGCAGACGTCTGGATCTAACCCCCGACGGCCGCTTGTTTTTTGATGAAACCGCCTCTGCGATGTCGGTTTTGGCACGGCTTGATATGGTGGCAGAAGCAATCCGCTCGGCAAAACACGGGCATATCCGTTTAGTGGCAATCCCTGTTGTGGCAGATTATCTACTGCCTGAAATTCTGTATAACTTTTCCAAAGCACACCCTGAAATTGATGTTACGGTAAACGTTGCCGAAGGCCACAGGGCACTGGATATTCTTGAACGTGGCAATGCAGATTTAGCGGTGGCGATCATTGACAATACAAGAGGTCACCAAAGCCATGCACAACTTGACAGCCACGCTATGGTTATCGGCCCACTGTCACGTTTCAAAACCTCTGCCAGTGATGTATCCATTGCGACCTTGCATACGGAACCTTTTGTAGCCCTGACCCCCGGCTCCCCTTTTCGTTACGCATTGGATCAGCATCTCGCTCGGCAGGGGATTGTATTTACCCATACGCTGGAAGTCGAAACCCAAAGTGCAATCGTTAAACTGGTTTCCATGGGCTTTGGCATCAGTGTTGTCGATGCGATAGCCGCTACCGCTGAGACCCACCAGATTTCCGCCAGCAACTTTCACCCACCATTACGCTGGACTTATCACTTGCTATCACCTGCAAATGTTAATCTTTCGACAGCAGCGCAAGTTCTCAGTGATTTTGTTACGGAATCATGGTCAAAGTTGCAAAGCTGACGTTCGCATTATTAAAACATCCCATGTGCATGGCAGCCAACGGGTTATTTTGTGGGTATTTTACCAATCGAAGGCAAATATTTGGACCCGCGCTGGATTAAAAACGCCTCGAACGCTTCCATCGCAGGTGAGGTGTTGCGGTCTTTGCGTGAAATTGAAAACCATTGCCGCCGAATGGGCGCGCCGATCACATCCAACACAACCAGCCGCTTCAAGTTCAGTTCCTGTTCAATTGTATGGCCCGAAATAAAAGACACGCCAAGACCGGCAATAACCGCTTGCTTAATCGTTTCATTCGAACCCATATCGACGCCCAGATGATCAGTTCTGCCCGGCACTTCACTAAGAAATAGTTTCAATGAGGCGCGCGTA
>DAOUQS010000434.1 GCA_030625465.1 Amylibacter sp.
GCACACATTCGCAGACCTGTTCTTGCATTACGCCACCGAAATCATGCGCGACCCGCCACACGCGGCTTGCACACAGGAATTCGACCCCTGGCTGGACCAGGTGGCATTACCGCTTGTGATCAGCAAACTGGGCGGCGGGCGGCCAACCCCGTCCCAGTTGAAACTGGACGGTGAAGTGGCCTGCCATTACCGCACCCTGCCGCTGCTTTATGCCCGCGAAAGCGACACGGCTATCGAAACGCTTGAACAGGCGATCACCCCGAATAAAATCAAAAAGGTGATCAAACAATCAGAAGCATTTCGCAAACTTGTGTTTCAGAAAAAAGGCGAACAAATCCGCGAAATGTTCGACCGCGATAATCTGCCGCGTAAAGAACAAGCCATTCGTCAACGCATCAAAAAGCGCAACCTCTGGTTTCGATGATATAAATCCCCGTAGGGTGGGCTTCAGCCCACGCCTAACAAAGCTGAAATCAAACGCAACACAGAAAACCGTTGGTTATTTCTTACTGCGTTCCTGCTTTTCGATAATCCCTGATTTGCCTTCGCGACGTTCCAGCTCTTCCAGCACATCTTCCAGTGTCACACCGCGTGATGACAGCATGATGAACAGATGAAAAATCACGTCTGCGGCTTCTTCCTTCAGGTTTTTCTTGTCATTCTTGACGGCAGCTATAATCGCCTCAACCGCCTCTTCTCCGAACTTTTCCGCACATTTTTCAGGCCCGCGTTTGAACAATTTCGCAGCGTAAGATTTTTTTTCATCAGCACCTTTGCGGCTTTCAATTTTTCGCGCAAGGCGGGTCAGGACATTGGCCATAATAGTTCTTTCTACAATCTGACAGGCACGCCGTTGGCGGCCATATATTCTTTGGCTTCTTTAATGGTATATTCCCCGAAATGAAAGATCGAAGCGGCCAAAACAGCCGAGGCGTGACCTTGTTTCACACCGTCCACCAAGTGATCCAGCGTGCCGACCCCACCCGAGGCAATCACGGGGATATGCACCGCATCCGCAATCGCGCGGGTCAGCGGCAGGTTATA
>DAOUQS010000428.1 GCA_030625465.1 Amylibacter sp.
CCTGAACGACATCAACGCCCCCGACATCACCCCCAAGGTGAATGATTTTCTTGCCCAAAACACACCCTACGCTGCACAGGATCTGGTTTTTGATCTGGAAAATCAGGGTGATACAGATAGCGCATATGTTGCGGCGATTACAAAACAAACCATGGCTGAAGCCAAAGAGTTCATTACAGGCTGTGGTTTTGAAGCCGCTTTTTACACATCCAATCTGGACACGGAAAGTTTTCCAAGACCGCCCAGATTTTATGACGGCGCGCGGCCAGAAACGGCACCAGAACCAACACCTGCCCCGCCGATTGATACGCCGGGTATTTTGGCGGAAAAAGCATCTTCCACCAGTAATTTCATGCCTCCTCCGCCTGTACGACAGGCTAAGGTAAAAACCGATGCCGAAAAAGAAACCACAGAAAAGCCGCTAACGGCGGACAAGGAAGCGGCGCTTAATACTTTTGAAACGGTGCGCAGCAAACTTGCGGATAGTGATAGTGACGCAAGCAATAAAACCGGGCCTGCGATAGAAAAATCAATACCGGTTCCGCCGCCCCCGCGCATTTCGATTAACGCGCCACTACCGAAAGCAAAGCCGCCTACAGCCAGCGGTCCGGTCGGCCCGATCAAGACACGGCAAGGCGACACAGCCAAAACCGGCCTTAATGAGTTTTTCAAGCTGCGTTATATCGCGTTCATTGCCGTGGTTGGGCTGCTGGCCCTAGTGTACTGGTTTTATACCGCAATGTTTGACGGCAAAGAGGAAATCACACTTCTGCAACAGATCCCCGCAACAGAACCCTATGTTGTGGCAGAGCTTCAATCGCTAAAACATCTGGCGTCTTCAGATAGCGCGCCGACACTGGCCTACGGGGCTGCAGATAAGGCCATCGCGGCCCCGCGCGTTGAAATGCCGAAACCTTTGGCCCTACCGGCGCAAATCGCCAGTATTGAAAATATAGATAAAACAGCCCCCGTCCAAAAGATTGAAGAACCCGCACCAGAGGTAAGCGCGCCAGAACCGGAAAAGCCGGTGGAAACACCAACCGAGGTTTCAAAAGCTGTTGATACAGGCGCAGGAAGCACGCCGGACGTACCGAAAGACACCGAAGA
>DAOUQS010000400.1 GCA_030625465.1 Amylibacter sp.
ATGATGACCTTGTCGTAGCGCAGGTCCTCGACGTTGAACTTGGGGCCCATTTGCACGCCAAGCGCCTGACACAGGTCGTTGATCTCGTTGTTGGTGTTGATCTTGTTGCCGGCGGCCCCCAATACGTTCAGGATTTTACCGCGCAAGGGCAGCAGGGCCTGGGTTTTGCGGTTACGGGCCATTTTGGCGGAACCGCCCGCACTGTCGCCCTCGACAATAAACAGTTCGGTGCCTTCGCGCACTTTGGATGAACAATCGGTCAGCTTGCCCGGCAGGCGCAGTTTTTTAGTGGCAGTCTTGCGCGCGGTTTCTTTTTCCTGACGGCGTTTCAGGCGTTCTTCGGCCTTTAGCACCATGTAATCAAGGATCGCACCGGCGGATTTGTTGTTGGATGCCAGCCAGTTATCGAAATGGTCGCGCACCGATTTTTCAACCAGACGCTGGGCCTCTACCGTGGCCAAACGGTCTTTGGTCTGGCCGACGAATTTGGGTTCCTGAATAAAGATCGAGACCAATGCGCAGCCGCCGCCCATGACATCTTCGCGGGTGATTTGCGTGGCTTTTTTGGTGTTTGTCAGCTCTCCGTAAGCTTTGATGCCTTTCAGGATCGCAGACCAGAAGCCGCTTTCGTGGGTGCCGCCCTCGGGTGTGGGGACGGTGTTACAATAGGATTGCATGAACGCGTCGCGGCTGGGTGTCCAGTTAATCGCCCATTCGACCGAACCGACCTCGGAAGGGCCGAATTTTTCCGCGAAACCGACTTTGCCTGCGAAGGGGCTTTCGGAATAAACCGAGGCACCTTCCATGCGTTCCGCCAGATAATCGGACAGGCCGTTGGGGAAGTGGAACGTGTCGCTGGTCGGGGTTTCATCGCCTGTGGCCAGACATTCGGGCGCGCATTTCCAGCGGATTTCAACGCCGGAAAACAAGTAGGCTTTGGATTTGGCCATGTCATAAAGCCGCTTGGGTTTGAAGCGGGCTTTGGGGCCGAAAATATCAGGGTCGGGGTGAAAGGTAACACTGGTGCCGCGCCGGTTCAAAACCTGACCCAGCTCTTGCAATTTGGTTTGGGGTACACCGCGCGAAAATTCCATCGCGAAAAGCTGGCGGTTGCGGGCCACTTCGACGCGCACATGATCAGACAGGGCGTTGACCACGGATGAACCCACACCGTTCAGGCCGCCCGATGTTTCATAGTTGTCACCGGAAAACTTGCCGCCTGCGTTCAACGTGCAAAAGATGATTTCCAGTGCGGATTTTGACGGGTCTTTCGGGTGGGCATCGACCGGGATGCCACGGCCATTGTCGCGGATGGTAATGTGGAAATTGGCGTGTAGTTCGACCTCAATCCAGTTGGCGTGACCGGCCACGGCCTCATCCATCGAATTGTCGATAATCTCGGC
>DAOUQS010000088.1 GCA_030625465.1 Amylibacter sp.
GTGATGCAACCACCACAACAGTTGCCAGAATAATGCCGATTATGCTTGATTTTGATTTTTGTGCCATTGTGCCATTCCATTTGAAAGATAAGTAATACCTACACCTGTAGGCCTTACGATTTCAAATAACCACACGACAAAAAGAAGCGGCCCTGAAGTTTCCTTCAAGGCCGCTGAATGTATTAAAGATTATCAGCTTACGCTGTTGCTTCAGCCTGTGCCTTGGCAATGTCTTTTTTGACTTTCAAAGCGTTCGCAGACAATTCGCTGTCTTTCGCTTTAGCCAAAAACGCATCAAAACCACCACGGTGATCAATGGTGCGCAATGCGGCGGCAGAAATGCGAAACTTGAATGAACGGCCCAGTGATTCACTGGCAAGCGTTACATCATTCAGATTTGGCAAAAAACGGCGTTTGGTGCGGTTCTTCGCGTGGCTTACATTGTTGCCGCTCATCGGGCCTTTACCAGTTAATTCGCAAACACGTGACATGTCCAACATCCTTACTTTTGTTCTAAGCGCACGTTGCCCTTCAGAACTTGAATTTCGAGCCGCTTCTTTAGGCCCGATATCAAAGGGCGTCAAGGGATTCTGTTGTGGTCGGGGTATTTTATCCACATCCAGCACTGAATAATGCAATGGCAGAGTACCCGCCGAATTACAAAGCATGGTTCAAGCTCGACAATTCGGGCAAAAAGTGCCATTATGTCGCAGGGCTAGAATCGTCAGCCACGTATTTTTGCTGATGTATATAAAAATTATATAAAAGACCGCACCCGCACGAGGCATATTTTTTTCAGGCTGAAACCGTTTCATGGCGGGGTAAGCCCCCGTCTTCACGTTTATATACAAGGGGAAGAAATATGGTTGATTGGAGTATTCAAGCCGAAGAAATGGCGAACTGTAACTGCAATTTCGGTTGCCCGTGCCAGTTTGGCGTTTTGCCAACAGACGGTATCTGTGAAGCGGCTGTCGTATACGACATTAAAAAGGGCCATTACGGTGATGTAAAACTTGATGGCCTGCGTGCCGCCGGCGTTTACAAGTGGCCAGGGGCCATACACGAAGGCAACGGCCAGATGCAGTTGATCATCGACGCAAACGCCGATGATGACCAGCGCGCCGCCTTGCAAGCTATCCTGACAGGTCAGGACACCGATGAAATGGCAACAATGTGGTATGTCTTTTCGGCGATGGCCCCGAACAGGCACGATACCCTGTTCAAGGATATATCGGTTGACCTGAACCAGTCCGAACGGGTTGGAAGCGCAAAAGTTGCCGATGTTTTTGAAATCAATGCAAAACCGATCCCGAACATCGTCAGCGGTGATCCACACCGTATCAGTATCAACCTGCCGCACGGGTTTGAGTTTGCGCGCGCCGAAATGGCCTCGGGTCAGACCAAAACAACCGGCGGGAAAATTTCACTGGACAGAAACAGTGATACCCATGCCCATTTTGCCAGCCTGAACCTGACCGGCAAAGGTATAGTGCATTAGGGGCGCGTTTTGCCTGATACACCGCAGATAGGCCTTGTTGAACGCCTTGTGCGCAATGACCGCGCAATCGTTATCCTTGCGGTTATCGTAATTGTTGTTCTGGCAGGCATATACACTGTTACAGGGGTAGGCATGAATATGTCTGCCCTTGATATGACGGATATCTCGAAGCCCATCGGTGCGCCGATGCAAATGGGCAAAGCCGTTAACTGGACTGCAAGCTACGCGGCATTGATCGCCTTGATGTGGTGGGTAATGATGATCGCGATGATGACCCCCAGCGCGGCCCCTGCCCTGTTGCTATTCACCGCACTGAAACGCCACGGCAACGACAAACAAAACGCGGTCTACTACAGTGGTCTTTTTCTTGCCGGGTATCTGATAATATGGGCCGCCTTCAGCATTATCGCCACAAGCTTGCAATGGGGGCTGGAAACGCTTGGCTTGATTTCCGGCACTATGATGACGGTCAGCTCAAGATTGCTGGCGGGGTTTATCCTGTTATGCGCCGGTCTGTACCAGCTCTCAGAGTTGAAAAACGCCTGCCTGAAACATTGCCGCTCGCCTGCGTATTTCCTGTCGGAAAACAATCGTGCGGGGGCATTGGGCGCCTTCACGATGGGCGTGCATCACGGGGTTTACTGTCTGGGTTGCTGCTGGGCATTGATGGCGCTTTTGTTCGTCGGCGGCATTATGAACCTCTACTGGATCGTTGGTCTGGCGCTTTATGTGCTGGCGGAAAAAATGCTGCCGTTTGGGGCGATTATTTCAAGGGTGTCCGGTGTAATACTTATATTTACAGGCACTTACGTAATCTTTTCAACTTTGCTCTGACCACATTGCCAAACGCCCTGTCACTGCCAAAATGGGAAAAATTACAATTCTGTCAGATTGCGTGATCTGCCCCGTCTTATAATCACGCCAACAACCCCATAGGTTTAGATCAAGAATAAAATTCGGAGATACCGATGAAACCTATCGTGCAAATACTTACGCTTGTGACCGGACTGACACTACCAACCATCGCCGGGGCCGAGTCTATTGTGCTGAAGCTTTATGCATACGGCATCAAGGCAGGCACAATCACTGTAAACGGCGCTGAAACCACGACCGCCTATTCGGTTAACGGCCTGATAGCCCCCTCGTTACTTTTGAAAACATTCAAGGATGTGGGCTATTCCGGAAAAGCATCCGGCCAGATCAGGCACGACAGCTTTCGCACCAAAACCTATGCGGGTAACGCGCGCACCGGTTCTCGTAAATCCATTGTCAAAATGCACTGGAAGGGCAACCGCCCCGTTGTGGACAGATATTCGCCGGAACGTGAAAAACGCGCTTATGACATCCCGCCGTCAAAACAGGTTGATACAAAGGATTTGCTGACCGCGGCATATCTGACGTTCAAAACTGTTGACGCGGATCATTTGTGCAATGTGACCCATAAAATGTTTGACGGGCGCAGGCGGACCGAGATCAGTTTGGATACGCCAAATATATCCACCAAATCCGCGACCTGCACCGGCACCTATAAGCGTCTGGCGGGATTTTCCCCGCATCAAATGCAAAAGGGGCTCAACTTTCCCTTCACCATGTATTATGAGCAGCAGGATGACGGGACTTATCGCTTCAAAGAATTCACTTCGGCGGCCACAATTGGCAAAATCAAGGCTGTTCGAAAGTAATACCGTATGAGCAGCCCGCTTCCGATCGAGGCGGCTTTGCCACAGCTGCTGTCAGCCCTGACATCGCGTAACCAAGCCGTGTTGCAAGCGCCCCCCGGTGCTGGTAAAACCACCCGCGTGCCGCTGTTCTTGCTGGAAAACAAGCTTTACAAACGCAAAATCCTGATGCTGGAACCCCGCCGTCTTGCCGCGCGCGCCGCCGCCGAACGTATGGCCGATCTTCTGGGCCAGCCTGTCGGGAAAACCGTAGGGTACCGTATGCGTGGTGATACGAAAACATCCGCGCAAACCCGCATCGAAGTGGTGACCGAGGGCATTTTGACCCGCATGATCCAGTCCGATCCCGAATTGCCCGACATATCCTGTATCATCTTCGACGAATTCCATGAACGCAGCCTGCAGGCCGACCTTGGTCTGGCCCTGTGTCTGGAAATCCGCGCCGCTTTACGCGATGACCTGTGTCTGATCGTGATGTCCGCCACATTGGATGCAGCCCCCGTGGCCGACTTGATGGGCAACGCCCCTGTTGTAACCTCGCAAGGCAAATCCTTTCAGGTTGAACAGAAATTCCTGCCCCGCCCCTGGGCGCAGACCGGCCGCAGGGGGCCGCGTTTTGAAGATGCGGTTAGCGCACTTGTGACCAGTGCGGTTTCGGAAACCACGGGCGGTGTTCTGGTGTTCTTGCCGGGTGCCGGTGAGATTAACCGCGTGCAGCAGCTTCTGGGCAAATCGCTTGGCCCCGAGGTGGCCATCCGCCCGCTTTATGGCGCCATGCCTTTCAAAGACCAGCGTGCCGCGATCACACCGCCCGCAACAGGCCGCAAGGTGGTGCTGGCGACCGCGATCGCCGAAACCTCGTTAACCATCCCCGACATCCGTGTGGTGGTTGATGCAGGCCGCGCGCGCCGCGCACGCTTTGACGGCAATTCGGGCATGTCGCGGCTGGTGACAGAACGTGTGACCAAAGCCGAGGCCATCCAGCGCGAAGGCCGTGCAGGACGCGTCGCGGCAGGTGTTTGCTATAAATTATGGACCAAGGGCGAAAACGGCGGCATGGCCCCCTTCCCCGAACCTGAAATACGTTCAACCGATCTGACGGGGCTGGTGCTGGAACTGGCGGTCTGGGGCGAAAACAACCCTGCAAACATGCCTTTCCTAAGCCAGCCAAGGGAAGCGGATTATATCGCCGCCCAGGACCTGCTTTGCATGTTGGGCGCATTAAGCCCGGAAAAGCGCATCACCGATTATGGCCGTAAACTGGCCAAGCTGCCAACCCACGCACGTCTGGCGCATGTTCTGATGCAGGCCGGATCAGGTGCAGGGCTACTGGCCGCCTTACTAGAATCCCGCGACCCGTTGCTGCGCGAAGGCCGCAACCTGCCTGCCGATCTGACCTTGCGCTGGGAAGCCCTGCACGATCTGGGCAGGTTCCATAACACCCGCCCCTACCGCGCCAACCGCGCAGTGCTTGATAGCATCAAGCAAGAGGCCAAGCGCCTGCGCCCCCAAGGCCGCGAAACCCTATCACTGGGTGCCATGGCCGCCCTTGCCTATCCCGACCGCATTGGCTTGCACCGTGCGGGTGACGCGCCGCGTTATCTGTTATCGGGCGGCAAAGGTGCCTATCTGGAAGATAACGACACACTGGCGGCCAACCGTCTGATCGTTGCCACTGATCTGGATGGTGACGCCAAAGACGCGCGTATCCGCATGGGCGTCGCCCTGTCCGAGGCTGATCTGGCCGCGCTATACGGCGACCAGATACACGAGGCAACGCTTTGCCTGTGGAATAAACGCGAACGGCGGGTGGACGCACGCTTGCAAAAACGCTTTCAGGCTTTGGTTTTAAGCGATCAGGTCTGGAAAGACTGCCCGCGCGATGCGCTGGCAACAGGCATGGTCGCAGGGCTGCGTGATCTGGGGCTGGGCATTCTGCCTTGGTCAAAGCCCGCAACCTTGTTGCGCGCCCGCATCAAGTGGCTGCGCGACAAGGGCGGCGATATGCCTGACCTGTCGGATACGGCCCTGCTGGACACATTAGAAATCTGGCTGCAACCACACCTGTCGGGCATGAAAAAACCTGACGACCTGAAACGCCTGAACATGGCCGACATTCTACAAAACGCCCTATCCTGGGACGAGGCGCAAACCCTGAACACGCAAGCCCCCGCCAGCATCAAAGCCCCCACAGGCACCACGCTGCCGGTGGATTACAGTGGCGACCAACCGGGCGTATCGGTGCGCCTGCAAGAACTGTTCGGCCTGACAAACCATCCCTGCGTCGGCCCCAACCGTATCCCGCTGCTGATCGAATTGCTGTCCCCTGCACGCCGCCCCGTGCAAACCACCGCGGATCTGCCGAATTTTTGGCGCAGCTCTTATGCGGATGTGCGCAAAGACATGCGCGGCCGCTATCCACGACACCCATGGCCCGAAGACCCGACAATGGCCGAGCCGACACGGCGG
This sequence comes from Amylibacter sp., assembly GCA_030625465.1. Classification (GTDB taxonomy): domain Bacteria; phylum Pseudomonadota; class Alphaproteobacteria; order Rhodobacterales; family Rhodobacteraceae; genus Amylibacter. Next base: position 5,647 of record DAOUQS010000088.1, read on the forward strand.
GTGAAGCCCAGAAAGCGGTAGGAAACACGCGATATGCAGATATAAGTTGTCAACGAATTAGAACCAAGTATGGTCGTGCCAGTCGAAATACCATTTAACACTGCATTAAGGATTACTCATATGACAATAGAAACGCCAAGTTTAACCGAAATGGGTGTACTTAATCCTGAACAGATTGCGGGCTACACAACCGTACATCTGACCAAAGACATGGATGTGTTGAAAATTGATTATCGCCGCAAGAAAAATTCATTTCTACCAAAACACCGCCGCTATGAATTCCGACGCATCAGCAAACCGATGCCAGGCTCGGAACTAAGAGGCACCGAAGCTATCCGTTATGAAATCTCGCCGATTTTGGCAAAAGCCATTGGCGAGCTGGACGCCTTGTTGGCAAACAACAAGCAAACCACAGCCACAAAAGCATCCCTGCAACATGAGCTGGCCGAGCTGAGTAGCGACATGAATGAACGCATCAAGCACCTGTCCAAGATGATCGATACTCTGGCGTAATCCAGATCGACCACTGTCATTAAAAAAGGCACGCTTACGGGCGTGCCTTTTTAGTTTAAAACTGTGTAGTGGGCTTAAGCCGCTTCTTTGGCCGCGGCTTGGCGTTCGCTTTCTTCGCGTGACAGGGCCACAGAGGTCCGTACACCGCGTGACACGAATTCCATCATACCTTTAACGCAGCGCTCTGTCGGCTCGATGCCAGCGCACATCAAAACTTCACGGCCATCACGTGAGCGTGCCCAGCGGGCAATGCTTTCAACGCCGTTACCGTATTTTTTATCGTCTGCAATGGCATCATCCAATGCGGCCAAGACCACAGCGGCAAACAACTTGGCAGAGCGTTTGCCCTGGTCATTGATGAATGCAGAATTATCTATTGTATCAAACATTATCGACTTGATCTTTTCTTCATTTTATCGGTTCTGGCCAATATGATGATTTTAGAGCGATTCGGTATTGCCTATATGGAATGGCAGCCATGCAGTACACGCATAGCTACCGGACAGCCCCGAACCGATCCCACATCGGCTTGCTTATAGCAGAGGGTCATTCTATATACGCTTTGAATAATTTTTCCACCTTTTTAATTCAGAAGAGCGAAACAATGCCGAAAATCAATGGGAACGAAATCCGCCCGGGGTACATCCTGGAACATAATGACGGCCTTTGGATTGCTGTCAAAGTTGACCACGTGAAGCCCGGCAAGGGCGGTGCGTTTGCCCAGGTTGAAATGAAAAACCTGCGGACCAACTCAAAACTGAATGAACGCTTTCGTTCCGCTGACAAGGTAGAAAAGGTTCGTTTAGATCAAAAAGACCAACAGTTTCTTTATGAAAATGACGGAATGCTGGTTTTTATGGATATGGAAACCTATGAACAAATCGAGCTGCCATCGGATATTCTGGGCGAACGCCGCCCGTTTTTACAAGACGGCATGACCATCAAGATCGAGTATCACGAATCCGAAGCGCTAAGCGCCGAATTGCCGCAAAAAGTAACTTGCGTCGTGGCCGAAACCGAACCTGCCGTAAAAGGCCAAACCGCCGCCAATAGCTTTAAACCTGCGGTTTTGGACAACGGCGTGCGCATAATGATTCCCCCCTTCGTCGGGCAGGAAGAGGCTGTTGTGGTCAATACCGAAACCATGGAATACGTGGAACGGGCTTAACCGCCGGTCACACTTCAAGATACGCCGCGTCCTCATACGGGGGTAAACCACCCCCCGCCAAAGCCCCACAGCCTTACTTTAGACTTCATTAAGTCGCATTATCGGCAAATTTGCCTTTTTAGGCGTCCATTTTTCTCTGTCTTGACGTTTTTAGGTCAAAATTTACCTGTATCAGGTATGAGATGAAACATAGTACCAAAGCATTACAGCGCGCCCTAGACAGGGTCAAAGAGTGGCCGGAAGATTCGGAGCCGCCGAAGAATGTTCATCTGCTTAAAAATCCTGAAAAACCTGCGGCGCAAGACAGCGGCAACCAGAAGTGATCTTTTTGTAAAGGCAGATGCAGACCCTGCGCACGGCGATATAACAAGGCGATAACCTTTCGCAGTGTATAACACCCCTGACGTCAAAAGTAGT
>DAOUQS010000288.1 GCA_030625465.1 Amylibacter sp.
ACGGTTCGGCATGACCGACTTTGTCAATCCGTCCAAAGTCAGCGGTAACTTGGTCGAACATCTGGTTGCCCTGACAGGTGGCGGTGGTGATTATACCTTTGACGCAACCGGCAATGTTGGCGTGATGCGCACCGCACTGGAAGCGGCACACAAAGGTTGGGGCGAAAGCATTATCATCGGGGTTGCCCCTGCGGGCGCCGAGATCAGCACCCGCCCGTTCCAACTGGTTACCGGCCGTGTCTGGCGTGGCACCGCATTTGGCGGCGCACGCGGGCGCACCGATGTACCAAAAATTGTTGACTGGTACATGGACGGCAAGATTGAAATAGATCCGATGATCACCCACAAGCTATCGCTGGAAGACATCAACAAGGGCTTTGATTTGATGCACGAAGGCAAATCTATTCGTGCCGTGGTGGAGTTTTAGGGTCTTTTTATGGAGCATTATAACCTAATCGTTATCGGCAGCGGCCCTGCGGGGCGTGCAGCCGCTATTCAGGCCGCAAAACTGCAACACCGAATTCTGGTGATTGAACGCAATCCGCGTCTGGGCGGGGTTTCAGTGCATACCGGCACCATTCCGTCTAAAACCCTGCGTGAAACCGTGATGAACCTGTCGGGTTGGCGCGAGCGTAGTTTTTATGGCCGTTCATACCGTGCCAAACAGGAAATTACCGCCCGTGATCTGAAGGAACGTTTGCATAAAACGCTGGATCACGAAGTTGATATTATGGAACACCAGTTCGCCCGTAACCATGTGGAAAGCATGACCGGGACCGCGCGTTTCGTTGGCCCGAATGAATTGGCCGTCGATGTCTCTGGTGATGAAAATTGCCATCTGACCGCGGATAAGTTTCTGATCGCAACCGGCACCCACACCTATCGTCCGGATTATATCCCGTTTAATAAAACCAACATTGTGGATGGTGATGACCTGCTGAAACTGGAAAAAATTCCACGCAGTCTGATCGTGATCGGTGCGGGCGTAATCGGGGTTGAATATGCCACTATGTTTAGCGCACTGGATGTGCGGGTCACTTTGGTGGAGCCGCGCGATACATTTCTGGACTTTATTGACAAAACACTGATTGCTGAATTCACCCAGCAAATCCGCACCAATGGCGTTGATCTGCGGCTTGGTTCGAACGTTGATAAAGTGGAAGAAAAAGGCGACCTTGTGGAAATATCGATGGCCAATGGCCGGCATGTACGCGCTGAAATGCTGCTGTTTGCAGCCGGGCGTATGGGCAGCACCAAAAGCCTGAACCTGGGCGCGGCTGGACTGGAAACAGATAGTCGCGGGCGTTTGGATGTGAACCGTAAAACCTATCAAACCGTGGTGCCGCACATCTATGCGGCGGGCGATGTGATCGGGCATCCAAGTCTTGCGTCAACCTCTTTGCAGCAGGGCCGGATTGCGGCGTGTCATGCGCTGGATACACATACATTGCCCGAAAGCCCGTGGTTTCCTTACGGGGTTTACTCGGTGCCGGAAATGTCCACAGTCGGCATGTCCGAGGAAGAGGTTAACGAGTTGGGCATCCCGTATGAGGTGGGTGTAGCGCGTTTTTCAGAAACCTCGCGCGGGCATATTATGGGGCTTGATCGCGGCATGCTGAAAATGCTGGTATCCCTGAAAACCCGTCGTTTACTGGGTGTGCAGATTGTCGGTGAAGGGGCCACAGAACTGATCCATATCGCACAGGCTGTATTGAACCTTAAGGGCACGGTGGATTATTTTGTTGAAAACACATTCAACTATCCGACGTTGGCCGAGGCCTATAAAGTTGCTGGTCTGGACGCGTTTAACCGCATGCCGATCCCCGAGGAATACAAGGTCAAGCCTAAGCCCAAGGCCGAAAAAACCGGCAAATGACCCGCATTTTTATAGATGCCGATGCTTGCCCCGTGAAGGATGAGGCAGTGCGTGTGGCTGAACGGCATAAGCTGAAAACCTTTATTGTCTCGAACGGCGGCTTGCGCCCGAACCTGCATCCGCTGGTTGAAAATGTGATTGTACCCGACGGCCCCGATGTGGCGGATATGTGGATTGCCGATCGTGCGGGACCGGGTGATATCGTGGTAACAGGGGATATTCCCCTGGCGGCAAAATGCATAGAAGCGGATGCGCAGGTTATTCAACACAATGGCGAGGTTTTCACCAAAAGCAATATCGGCAACCGTTTGGCAACCCGCGATTTGATGGCGGATTTGCGGGCCGCCGATCCATTTCGCCAAGGTGGTGGAAAGCCGTTTTCAAAGGCTGACAGATCGCGGTTCTTGGATATGCTGGAACGCGAAGTGCAGATGGCCAAACGGAAGATTCCCAAATGACCGCAATAAAAGCAGTGATATTCGATATTGGAAATGTCCTGATCGAATGGCAGCCGGAACGGTTTTATGATGCTGTGATCGGGTTGGAACGGCGCAAACAAATGTTCGCAACAGTTGATCTGCACGGCATGAATGATGTGGTGGACGGTGGCGGCCCGTTTCAGGAAACGATTTATGCATGGGCGGAAAAATACCCAGAATTTAGCACAGAAATCCGCATGTGGCATGATCGGTGGATTGAAATTGCAGCGCCT
>DAOUQS010000293.1 GCA_030625465.1 Amylibacter sp.
GGCCCGAAGGTCACTTCGGGTCGCTTCCAGCAAACGGTTTGCATCTGATCCTTGGATTTTTGCAATATCATCCTGATATTTCAAAACCGCCCCGATGGTATCCACTATAATATCCGGCGTCAGCGCCACCGCATCAAGTGCCACAAGGCACTTCGCCCAGTCCAGTGTTTCGGCCAGTCCAGGGGCCTTGAACAGGTCTTCGTTGCGCAACCGTTGCACGAAACCCACCACTTCACGACTAAGGGTTTGCGTCGCTTCGGGGACACGCACCATCAGGATTTCCAGCTCACGTTCAAAATCGGGGTAGTCAACCCAGTGATACAGGCACCGGCGTTTCAGCGCATCGTGCACTTCACGGGTGCGGTTCGAGGTCAGAATGACAATGGGCGGTGCTGCCGCTTTGATGGTGCCTATTTCTGGCACGGTCACTTGGTAATCAGACAGGGCTTCCAACAGAAACGCTTCAAACGGCGCGTCCGTGCGATCAATTTCATCGATCAGCAGCACGGGCGGGCCGTTTTTATGCAGCTCCATTGCTTGCAGCAAAGGGCGTTTGATCAGGAATTTATCGCTGTAAATATCCAGCCCCTCACCGCCTTGGCGCATCGCCAGCATCTGGGCTGCAAAGTTCCATTCGTAAACAGCGGTCGCGGCATCCAGCCCTTCATAGCATTGCAGCCGGATCAAGTCGCGGCCCAGTGCTTTGGCCAGTGTTTTAGCTAGCTCGGTCTTGCCGACACCTGCTTCACCTTCCAGGAATATCGGTCGGTTCAGGGTCAGCGACAAATAGGTCAGCGTCGCCAATCCACGGTCGCAAATGTAGTCATTTGTGCGCAGTAGCGACAAGGTGTCGTCGATGGATTTGGGTAAGTTGTTTGTCATGGGATAAGTATAGCTGACCCAACCCCGATGAACAGGGTTGGGATCATTTTGTTTAAATCAGCAGCCCGCAACAGCACGGGCAGCCATAACTTTCACCAGATTGGCGCGGTATGTGGCGTCACCGTGCATGTCCGACAACATGCCGTCGGCACCAACATTAACGCCGGCTATCGCATCGGCAGCCCAGTTGCCATCCAACGCCGCTTCCATATCCGCTTGGCGATAAACCCCGTCGTCACCGGCACCTGTTACCGCAACGCGTGCGCCATCAGATGTTTGGGCAACGAAGACACCAGCCATTGCATAACGTGATGCAGGGTTGGCAAACTTGGCGTAGCAAGATTTTGCAGGCGCATCAAAACTGACGCTTACAATAACCTCGTTATCATCCAGCGCGGTTTCAAACAGGCCGACAAAGAAGTCTTCGGCTGCCATTTCACGTGCATTGGTTTTAATCGTGGCACCCAGCGCCAGTAACGCCGCAGGATAATCCGCCGCAGGATCATTGTTGGCAATCGAGCCGCCAATGGTGCCCACATGACGCACCGCAGGATCACCGATATTGCCTGCCAGATCAGCCACGGCTGAACAGGCACTTTGCAAAGCCGCATCGCCTGCGACCTGCGCATGGGTTGTGGCCGCACCGATAGTGACAGTACCACCAGAAACGTTGACACCGTTCATGCCTGCAATGCCGCTGACATCCACCAGATCAGAGGGTGCCGCCAAGTGCGCCTTCATCGTTGGTAACAGGGTTTGCCCGCCGGACAGGATTTTACCGTCGTCCGCAGACCCCATCAGGGAAACCGCTTCATCAACGCTGGATGCTTTGTGATATTTTGTCTGATACATCTTATCTCTCCTATTCTGCTGCTTGTTTGGCGGCTGCCATTTGCAAGGCGGCCCAAACTTTGGCGGGGGTTGCGGGCATTGACAGATCGTTGGTACCGATAGCATCGGTGATCGCGTTGATCACTGCAGGCGGTGAACCGATCGCACCCGCCTCGCCACAGCCCTTCATTCCCATCGGGTTGCCGGGGCAAACCGTTGACTGATGATGCACGGAATAATTCGGCAAATCATCCGCACGCGGCATGGTGTAATCCATGTATGATGCTGACAACAATTGCCCGCTGTCATCGTAAACTACGCCTTCCAGCAAAGCCTGCCCGATACCTTGGGCAATACCGCCATGCACCTGACCCTCTACAATCATCGGGTTGATGATGGTGCCGAAATCGTCGGATGCAACAAATTGCACTATTTCGGTTGTGCCTGTTTCAGGATCAACCTCGACCTCGCAGATGTAGCAACCCGCAGGGAAAGTGAAGTTTGTCGGATCATAGAAAGAGGTCTCTTTCAGTCCCGGCTCCATGCCCTCTGGCAGATTATGCGCAAGATACGCAGCCAGTCCAACCTCATGCCACAGCATTTGCTTGTCAGTGCCTTTGACCTTTACAGCACCACCTTCGATGACAAGGTCATCTTCGGATGCTTCCAGTGAGTGGGCTACAAGTTTCTTGACCTTAGCTTCCACCTTATCCAGCGCTTTGGAAATGGCAGACATGCCCACGGCACCGGAACGCGAACCATAAGTCCCCATACCCATTTGCACCTTGTCAGTGTCGCCATGCACAAT
>DAOUQS010000351.1 GCA_030625465.1 Amylibacter sp.
ATTGAAGACGCGCCCGACCTTCTGGCGATGGCTGATCCGGCGTTGAAAAGCATCTTGCCTAAATCTCGCCCGCCATCAATTGCCACCATAGCCAAAGAGTTCGCAAACTCACTAACCGCATCGGCAGATCCGGCACTTTCCACGCTTAAACCCAAAATCAGGCCCGCCAATTTACGCATCTTCACAGAAAAAGTTGACCCGCTTGAAATCGAGGTGGCAATACGCCAAGCAGTCGGCGAAACACTCCGCCCCGCTTTGCGCCCGAAAAGTCTGGGCAAAACCGTTGCAAGAACCAATGCAAACGCTGAAACAACCGCGTTAATCACCAAATTATCCCCGGATGCGGCACGCGGCACTTCAAAAACCGGCAGCCCCTCTCCTGTCAATATCCAGAAAGAGGCTACGGAAAAGACAAGGTTCAATAAAAAGCGCATGTCCTTGATCGGGGTGTTCGGCAAACCCTCGGCGCGCCATGCTTTATTGCGCATGCCAAGTGGCCGCTTTGTGAAAGTCGTCCCCGGCCAGAAAGTCAGCGGCTGGAAAGTTGCCGCCATTGGTGAAAGTACGGTCCGGATCACCAAAGGCAGCCGAAATCAGGTTCTGCGCATGCCGAAATAAGCTAAACGGCTTTAAAGTAAAAACACCGATGCCAGTCCCAGAAATGCGAAAAATCCGATAATATCGGTCACTGTCGTCACAAAGGCACCCGATGCCAATGCAGGATCAATCCCGACTTTATCCAAACTTATCGGCACCAGAATACCGGCCAGCCCCGCAACAACAAGATTGCCCACCATCGCAATGCCCAAGACCAACCCCAGCAATGGCAAGCCATACCAGTAATATCCAACCACACTGATAATAACGGCAAAGATCAGGCCATTCAGCAGACCAACGCCCAGTTCACGCCGGATAACACGGCTGGCATTGGCCGAGGTCAAATCCTTCGTCGCCATAGCGCGCACGACCACGGTCAGGGTCTGCGTCCCCGCGTTACCCCCCATTGACGCCACGATCGGCATCAAGACGGCCAAAGCAACAAGCGCGTCAATTGTGTCGGCAAACTGTGCGATCACAACCGACGCAAGGATAGAGGTCACCAGATTGACGGCCAGCCAGGGAAACCGGCGCGCCGTTGTTGACCTGATATTGTCGAACAGACTTTCGTCGCCCACCCCCGCCAGACGTTTGATATCCTCTTCTGCATGTTCATCTTGAACTTCCATCGCGTCATCAATCGTGATGACACCGACCAGACGGTCGTCCGCATCCACGACAGGCGCCGAAACCATATTGTACTGGTTGAACGCATAGGCCACATCCTCTTGTGATTGCAGTACCGGAATGGTGCGAAACTCTTCATCCATAATGTCGGACATTTTGGTTTTACGGGCCGAAGACATCAGGCTGGAAAGCGGCACTTTGCCCACCGGTGTCAGGCGTGGATCAACCATAACCACATCATAGAACTGGTCTGGCAAATTCATTTCCCGACGCAAATAATCAATCGCCTCGCCGACTGTCCAATGGTCGGGGGCCATGACAAGTTCGCGTTGCATCAACCGCCCGGCAGAATCGTCGGGATATTGCAAAGCCTGTTCAACCGCTACCCGGTCAGAGGTATCCAGAGCATCCAGAATGCGTTCCTGTTGCGGTTCGTCCAGATCCTCGATCAGGTCGACAACATCGTCCGTGTCCAGATCCCTGACAGCTTCGGAAACCACCTCATCCGACAGCTTTTCAAAAACCTCGTCTAGCAGACCTTCATCAATTTCGGCCAGAACCTCACCATCGAAATCCTTGCCCCAAAGGGCGGTGAACGCGGCCCTTTCCTTGGCATTGATCTGTTCATACAGGTCGGCAATATCGGCGGCGTGAAACGGTTCCAGCAATGCGACCAGCGCGTCCCTGTCGCCCAGTTCAACCGCATCAAGCACGGCCTGGGTTGACGCATTGTCGATCTCA
>DAOUQS010000180.1 GCA_030625465.1 Amylibacter sp.
GATACATACTACGTGGTTGCCCACTTCCATTATGTGATGTCGCTGGGTGCGGTTTTCTGTATCTTCTCTGGCATCTATTACTGGATCGGCAAAATGTCTGGACGGCAATATCCCGAATGGGCAGGCCAGTTGCATTTCTGGATGATGTTCATCGGTGCAAACCTGACCTTCTTCCCACAGCACTTCCTGGGTCGCCAAGGCATGCCACGCCGTTACATCGACTATCCTGACCAGTTTGCATACTGGAACGAGATCAGTTCTTACGGTGCATTCCTGTCGTTTGCTTCTTTCGTGTTCTTCATCGGTATCTTGTTCTATACAATCACCCGTGGCAAGAAAGTCGACGAAAATGCATACTGGGGCGAACATGCGGAAACGCTGGAGTGGACACTTCCGAACCCACCACCAGAGCATACGTTTGAAACCCTGCCAACACAGGACATGTGGGATAAATCATCGCACTAGTTGAATGGCAAAACCGACAGATATAAATCAGGCCGAGGCACATGCTTCGGCCTTTTTCGTAGCCACCAGCTGCGATGATGCGCCGTTGTTTGATCTTACCGTACAGCCGATCAAATCCCTGCCCAATACGGGTTTTGTCTGGATTATCGCGATAAGTGCGGTGGGCTTCACCCTGCCCTTGCTGGCCCTGCTGGGCACATTGGCACTGTGGATGCTGCTGCCACACCTGTTACTGGCCTTGGGGATGTTGTGGTACTTCATCCGCCGCAATGACCGTGATCGCGAAATTTATGAACACATCCGCATCTGGCCTGATTTGATTGCCGTGCATCGCCACAACCCGCGCAAACCCGACCAATACTGGCACGGCAATCCTTACTGGGTGAAGCTGAAACTACGTGACACCCGCAGCCATAAAAACTATCTGACAATGACAGGCACAAAGCGCGAAATCGAGCTGGCGGCGTTTCTTAGCCCCAAAGAACGGGTGGACTTGAAACACAAGATCGAAGATGCTTTGAAACATTTATAAAGACCTCAATAAAACCAGACAGATCCCGTAAAATCCGTTTCGGTAAACATGCCTTTGAAACCACTGAGGTAACTAAACTACTAAACTAGTTTAGTGGTTTTAAAGAACAGCAGAATAGCAAAGCAAATTCATACAGTTACGCACTTATTTCCGAAGAAAAATTGCCTAAAAACCACTTCATTCACACCCGATAAACCTAGATTTAGGTGGCGTTTCCTGTTGCAGCCAGCCATTTGTATTACATAATAGCCGAAAACAGGGGAATGGGTTTGAAACACGCTTTAGTAACAGGTGCCGCACGCGGTATCGGGCTTGCCACCACAAAAAAACTGCTTGGCCTTGGCTGGCGCGTTGCCATGATTGATATTGATGGCGATGAGCTGAGGCGGGCTTCAGAACCGCTGAAAGACGTTTTGCCGATTGAAGCGGATATATCCGACCCCGTTCAGGTAGACCGCCTGACAGTAGAGGTCACAACACACTATGGCCAGCTGGACGCGCTGGTAAACAACGCAGGCGTCGCCGATTTCGGCCCGATCAAACAAACCAGCTATGGACGCTGGCGCACGGTTATGGCCACCAATCTGGACGGCTCGTTTTTGATGACACAGGCCTGCACCGATCTGCTGGCACAGGCCAAAGGTGCTGTGGTTAACATCACCTCTATATCGGGCCTGCGCGCCAGCACACTGCGGGTGGCTTATGGCACATCCAAGGCCGCATTGGCACACCTAACCCTGCAACAAGCCGCCGAGCTGGGCGAGCTGGGCATCCGTGTCAACGCCGTGGCCCCCGGCCCGGTGAACACCAAACTGGCATTGGCAGTGCATTCGCCCGAAATCCGCGCTGCCTATCACGACGCCATTCCACTGGATCGCTACGGCCACGAAGACGAGATCGCAAATCTGATTGTGTTTTTATGCAGCGATGCCGCCAGCTATATCACCGGTCAACAAATTGCCGCCGACGGCGGTTTTGCCGCCATCGGGATCGGACTGCCTGCTTTGCGGGGGAAGTGATGACACGCATATATCTGGGTGGATCAGCATAAACGCTATCCCCGACCCAGACCAACGGTAACAAAAGCCCATCCCCGATCCGTTGGGCTGTCAGTAGATTGCAAAGCAATCTATGAGAAGCTGCCCCAAGGGGGATGGGCTGCGCATTCTTTGAATGCGCTCAGGTGGCAAGGGTATCGCATTGCTTGCAAACTTGGTGGGTATATTAACCCAGCAGTTCCTTAACCGCCCCGCCAGCCTTGCCGAAGTCCATTTTGCCCGCGTATTTCGCCTTTAAAGCGCCCATGACTTTGCCCATGTCGCGCACGCATGTGGCCCCAACAGCCGCAATAACTTCTTGCACGGCAGCGCGGGTTTCTTCCACGGTCATTTGCTTGGGCAAAAACTCTTCTATCACTTTTATTTCGCTAAGTTCCTGCGCGGCCAGCTCCAGCCGTCCGGCCTGTTCATATGTGCTAGCACTGTCGACCCGCTGCTTGACCATCTTGGTCATAATACCCAGAATATCATCATCCGATACACCGTCCATATTCCCGTCACTTCGCACGGCAATATCACGATCCTTGATCGCGGCAAGTATCAGCCGTATTGTGCCCAACCGGTTCTTTTCTTTGTCCAACATGGCCTGCTTCATCGCAGACTTTAATCTTTCACGCATCGTTTCGGGTCTCCCGTCCCAATTCCTGTATTCCAGACCCATGACTCTATCCACTTAGATACAAATAGACAATAAAAACCCGACTGCATAAGCCGCTGAATTCATGCTATTTTTGATTTTTTCCACATCTTGACCAATCGGGTACAAACCCGTAATTTGCGCCAAATTCACCATAGGATACAGATCATGCCGATAGCTGCCGCGACCCAGAATACAACTGGAAAACCAACAGCTTGTATCGTTTTAGCCGACGGCACAATCTTTTACGGTTACGGCTTTGGCGCCTACGGGGTGATTCAGGCCGAATTATGCTTCAACACCGCGATGACAGGCTATCAGGAAATCATGACCGACCCGTCCTATGCGGGACAGGCCATCACATTCACATTCCCGCACATCGGCAATACCGGCGTTAATCTGGAAGACGATGAAACCGCTGATCCCGTCGCCCGTGCAATGGTGGTTAAGTGGGACCCGACAGAACCGTCAAGCTGGCGTTCCGAAGATACTTTATCCGCATGGCTTGCCAAGCGCGGCCGTATCGGTGTCGGTGGCATCGACACCCGCCGCCTGACCCGCGCAATCACCCATCAAGGCGCGCCGCACGTTGCTATTTCACACAATGCGGACGGTATATTCGACATTGAAGAACTACTGGCACTGGCGCGTGATTTCGAAGGGCTTGAGGGGCTGGATCTGGCCAAAGAGGTCACTTGCGCGCAATCCTATAGCTGGGACGAACAACGCTGGGCCTGGCCTGACGGTTACACCAAGTCCAACACACCGGGCAAAAAGGTTGTGGCAATAGATTATGGTGCAAAACGCAATATCTTAAGGTGCCTGGCGTCGGCGGGATGCGATGTAACCGTTCTGCCTGCAACCGCGACCACAGAAGAAGTTCTGGCTCATAACCCTGCAGGTGTATTCCTGTCCAACGGCCCGGGCGATCCGGCGGCTACCGGTGAATATGCCGTCCCGATGATCCGGGAAATTCTGGACACGACCGATTTGCCGGTCTTCGGAATTTGCTTGGGGCACCAAATGCTTGCACTGGCTTTGGGTGGAAAAACTATGAAGATGAGTCATGGTCATCATGGCGCCAATCACCCAGTTAAAGAGCTGGCAACAGGCAAGGTTGAAATCACGTCAATGAACCACGGTTTTGCTGTGGATGCGCAATCCCTGCCCGCAGGCGTGGAAGAAACCCATGTATCCCTGTTTGACGGATCCAACTGCGGGATCCATATCGTTGGACGCCCTGTATTTTCGGTACAACAACACCCCGAGGCCAGCCCCGGACCGCAAGACAGCTACTATCTGTTTGAACGGTTTGCAGCGTCTCTTGCCTAAATTAAGAAAACTTTAACCATATTGCGTAAGGTTTGAGCCAAATTCTTATGGTTCAAACTATGGCATCGCCCCAGTCGCATTTAAAAATCATCAAAAATCATCCGGAAACCAGACCCTTGCCGGATACCAGCCGGCAAAGTATCGGCCGTGTTTTATTGTCCCGGAAATGGATCACGGAAAGCGACATTCTGAAAGCATGGAGCATCCAGCGCTACGAAGATGCCGCATTAGGCGAAATACTGATGGGTCTGGGGTTGATAGATATTGACCAGCTTTACTGGGCATTGGGCAAGCTGCACAAGCTAGAGGTCGTCGATTTCGAAAGCCGCCCGCCATCCATGATATGGGTCGATTACACCGATCCCCAAACCGCACTTCAAAAGGGTTATATCACCTGGCG
>DAOUQS010000353.1 GCA_030625465.1 Amylibacter sp.
GACAGGAATATCGGGGCAATGGCAGGATAGGCAACATATCCGCCCAGTACCGTTAAAATGACAAGGCATAGCATTAAAATTATCTGGTTTACCGGTTGTGTAAACTGCGGTGGTATGTGTTTTTCGGCCTGTAACATTAAACGCGCCTGCTTTTATAGCTTATGGATTTGTGGCAGAGGATAGCTTGACTATACAAATATTCCAATTGCTAAGTTTTCCAATCGCATTTTAAGTAAAATTATTGAATTTCCTTAAAAAACACACATATATACGTTTAATATTATATAAAAGGGAGGTTTCCAGTGGAACAATTTTTTGACGTAGGCGCAAGTGCAGGTTCATCAATATTTTTATTAATCTTTGCCATCATCCTGATTTTGATGATGGTCAAATCCGTGCCGCAAGGTGAGGAATGGACGGTTGAACGCTTCGGGCGTTACACCCGCACCCTGAAACCGGGTTTGAATTTCCTGATCCCGATCATGGATAAGGTCGGCGTCAAGATCAACATGATGGAAACCGTTCTGGATATTGAAACCCAGGAAGTCATCACCAAAGACAACGCCATGATAATGGCCGATGCGGTAACATTTTATCAGGTCGTCGATGCCGCTAAAGCAGCTTATGAGGTGCGCGATTTGCACCGTGCGCTGTCAAATTTAAGTCAAACCAACATCCGGTCGGTTCTGGGGTCTATGGATCTTGATGCATCCCTGTCTAATCGCGAAATGATTAACGCCAAGCTTTTACATGTGATTGATGATGCCTCTCATCCGTGGGGTCTGAAAGTTACCCGGGTCGAGATTAAAGATCTGCTACCCCCACCTGATATCAGTGAAGCCATGGCGCGCCAAATGAAAGCGGAACGCACCAAGCGTGCCGAAATTCTGCAAGCCGAAGGTATGAAACAAGCTGCGATCCTGAAAGCGGAAGGTGAACGCGAATCCCAGATCCGTGAAGCTGAAGGCCGCAAAGAAGCCGCATTCCTTGATGCCCTGGCCCGTGAACGGGCAGCCGAAGCGGAAGCCAAAGCCACGCAAATGGTATCTGAAGCGATTGCCAAGGGTGATATACAAGCTGTTAACTACTTTGTGGCACAAAAGTATACCGATGCCTTGCGCGACATCGCCTCATCACCATCAGCTAAAACCGTGATGATCCCGCTGGAAGCTTCCAGTCTGATCGGGTCCATCGGCGGCATTGCCGATATTGCCAAAGCCGTTACGGGTAAAAGCGGTAAGTAGCGGGTAAGAAAGGATTTTAGTATGGATATACTGCAAATATTAACAGGTATGTCACCGTGGTGGTGGGTTATCATAGCCTTTGCCCTTGGATCAATTGAAATGGCAACGATGACATTTTTCCTTATCTGGCCGGGCTTAGCGGCCCTGTGCATGGCCGGCATTCTGGTGCTGGCGCCCAATATGTCGGGTGCAATGCAAATTGCCCTATTTGCCATCCTGGCGATCATCCTTACGTTTTCAGGCCGACATTTACTGAACAAATACGGTGATGGCGGCGCGGAAAGTGACGAGACACTTAACAACCGGGCGGCCCAACTGGTTGGCCGTTCCGCAAAAGTGCTGGAATTCGAACGCGGCTTTGGTGTGGTCGAGGTTAACGGCATGCGCTGGCGTGCCGAGTGGCCCGCAGATCAGGTAGCGGCCCTTGGCGACAGTGTGCGTATTACAAAATCAGAGCCGCTGTTATTATACGTGGAAAACCCGACATAAGATTGGGTTATTCAAAAAGGGCGCGGTCAACAGGCCGCGCCCTTTTGCGCGGTGGCTAACCTTCCCAGCTATCCGCGCTGAACGCATCATCCACAGGGGTCTGTGCCAGATGGTTGGTGTAGTTTGACAAGGTTTTGTAGCTGATCCCCAAAACCACCTCTAGCATAGTTTGTCTGGTGTAGCCCGCTGCCAGAAATGCTTGCACATCTTCATCTTTC
>DAOUQS010000228.1 GCA_030625465.1 Amylibacter sp.
TCGGGTTGATTTTATGGCGCTTCAGCATATTGGATATATAGCACCCCGGTTCGGGTAGGCCATTGTATTTCGCGGCAATATTCCTGAACCGGCGGCCCCATAGGTGGATGGAAAGCGTATCGTCGCGGATATATTTTTCAACTTTACCGGTTTGCCGCGGGTTCAGTGGAAGACCGGCTTTAGGGAAGGGCAGGGGGTACAGCACATGGCCGGGGGAAGAATGTTCTATCTCGCCGGTTTCTTTTAAAAACCAGGTCAGAGCGTTCGGCCCCCACACGCCCCAAGGCAGAAGGGAGACATGCACGCCTTCACCTTTTTCTTTCAAGATGCGCAGCTCTTCTTGCTTGGAGGCTTTGAACCACGGCGGTATCGGATATTCATCGCTGGTAAACGCGAACATTTTAGCAAGTGTTTTGCTGTTTTTCGGCAGCCTTAAAATACCGTTGTTGACGATATCCGCTTCCGATACCCAGCCATGCAAGTGGGTATTTTTTGCCAGATCCCAAGGCCGGGTGCAAAAGGCATCGGTGTCGGCCCAGATATAATCAGTTTGGTATAACATGTGCAGACGAAAGACGTCCGCATGGTAGGCGGGGCTACCTGTTTTGGCGTGCCGGATTATTTTATCTGCCGGAAGGATATCTTCGGCATTTTCAATGCGCACACCATCAGGGACATTTGCGACGTCTTCATATTTGAACAAAACCACTTCGTGACCATGATCAAGAAATGATTGAAGGCATAGCTGTTCAAGCCAGCTTAATGCCTGTCCTACCCAGAGTGTGCCGATGGTGGGTAAACTGCCCATAATGCTCTCAGTTATTAACGATTGATCTCGAAGTATAATAGGTCCTGAACCTACTACAAGTATTTAACCTGTCTTTATGGCACCAGCACTTCGGTGATAAAGAAGCCTGCTTGTTCACCGATGGATTGTGCTGATTTCCAGATTTTCCGTGTGTCATCCGCCACCCAGTAAAAATTGCTGAAGGCGCGGTTTTCATTGCGGCATGTTTCGCTGTATTTCACAAGTTCGTAGTCGATTTCAACGATTGTGATGGTTTCAACGTCACCTTTTTCCAAGATGCAATTATAGCTTAGCTTGGCGACGGTTTTTATATTAACCAGTTGTTGCTGCGTGCGCGTATAGAATTTAGGGGTGTCCGATTGTACGAACATTTCTTCGGGTGTGATGGAAATGCCTTGTGACAACAGATCAAGACCGAAGCCGCGCGTTGCGGTGATAATACCACTTCTGTAGGTGACGCTCATTTTCAGATTGTTAAGATAAGTCCGGTAGGCACCACTTTGTGCCACTTCGGCAAAAAGCGTTTTCACACCAAGGGTCTGGGCGCTGATGCGCAGTAACGGCTTGTCAATATGTGCGATGGCGTCGCGGGTTAAAGCCACAGGCGGTGGCTTGGGTTGGTCCTTGGCCTCTTTGGCTTCTTTACGGGCCTTTAACGAGGTTACCAAAACATCCTTTAGGCCGGCGTTTGCACCGGGTTCCGAGCCGCAGGCAGCGACAGTCAGGAAAATTGATAATGTAGAAATTAGCCGTCGCATTAACGCCAGAACCGTGCCCAGCTGTCTTCCAGTTCCGGGCCGTGATATTCACGTACCAGATCGTAAAGACGGTTATCGGCGCGCAATCTGGAGCCCGCATCCGCACCGGAACTACCGAAGGCCACGCCGTAACTTTCACGGCTTGGGGATTTGATGATCCAGTTAAGAGGAATTGTAACACGGAAGCCGGTTTTGGTGTTTTCGGCAACATCGGCATTGGTTTTTGTATAAAATACCCCGACTGCCCAGCCATTTGTAAAGCGTTTGTTCAGGGATAATGTGGCACCATTGTCGCCTGCCAGATAACGCCCGACATCCAGCTGTGTTGAAAGCCCGCCTTTGAATTCATAATATGCGGAAACAAAGCCGGTTGTGACATCGTAATCCTGAAACCCGAAAGCACTGCTGAAATCACGTTGTTTGACATGGTTAACTTCAGCCCCGAGACCCCAGTTTTGTGCGGCAGGTTTCCACAGAAGTTCCCCGGAAATACCCCCGAACATCCGTTCGAGATACCCTGCGGAAATCCGTCCGTATACGGCAGGCGTGGCTTTGAAAAGATAGTCGGCTTTCAGTGTTTCAACCGCCGGATCACCTTGATCAAGGTAAAGTCCGCGGTCAGAGCGTACATGTTGCAAAGGCGATGATGATGGAGTGTTGGTTGATATGTTGCCAAAAAGCTCTTTGGTTAGTGAACCATTGATGAACAATCCCGGTGAAATGTTCCAGCGGGCACTTGCGCGTAAACGCACACTGTACTGGTTGGATGATGTCAGTTCATCATGGGAAAATTCAATATCCGGCCCAAGTGACCAGGTGAATTTAGGATAGAGTGATGCGTCATACTGCAACCCCTCAGGCATCGTGATCGGGTCTGAAATTTCGGCATTGGCGAATGAAAGCTCTGTTCCGTTCGGATGGTTTTCGTAGTTTTCCAGATCGGCGCGTTGAAATGTAACCGATGACACCGGCAGGCCGGCGACAATAGGGGTCAGCACGAATTGCGAGACAGAGGCCGGCATGATGTTGGCCATTGCACGCGCCGCACGCCCCAAGGCCTGTGGCGTTACGCTGTAGCGCGTGTTGCGAAAGCGCAGCTCGACGTTTGTGGCCTCAAGAAGCAATGCTTCAACCTGCATACCGTCGGGTTGCAATAGTTTATTAAGATATTTACGGGCGGTTTCGTTGACGCCCGGCTCATTCAGCCAGCTTGCATCCGTGTCGGTCGGATCGTGGGGCTTGATCGGGGTGGGCGCGCTTTCATAGGACGGGGTAAAACTGCGTTGGCCTGCGATTGCGGGCGTTACCACCATGCCATAAGTCAATGCCGCAGCGAGTCCCGCCAAAACAAATTGCGTTTTCTTTTTTGCCATCACCCTACATTCCAAAATTGGATATTAGATTAACTCATGCCACACCCGAAAAAAAATCGCCAGATTAATTTCAAATTTTTGTGATGGCAGGGGTGAAAACAGGGTTGTAAACCCAAGGTGTTGGCTATTCTTCGCGGAAAGCCCTGTTGAAATAGTCGGTGACCGGTTTCACAAGGTACGTGAACGTGCTGCGTTCGGCGGTCTTCAAAAAGGCCTCGACCGGCATGCCCGGCAAAAGTTCCAGACTACCAAGTTTTTCAACTTCGCCGGGTTTGGGAACCAGTTCCACCTGATAATAATTAAAGCCGGTGACCTGGTCGGTCAGCACATCGGCAGAGACTTTGGTCACCGTTCCGAAAATCTGCGGCGTGGTGCGTTGGCTGAATGACGCAAAGTTCAAGGTGGCTTCCTGCCCGATATAGACCTGGTCTATATGCACGACATTGACCTGTGCCTGCACGACCAGCGGCAGGTCATTCGGGATGATATACATCATGGGTTGGGCGGGTTGTACCACGGA